>NZ_JBEYSL010000150.1:0-13724 GCF_040642735.1 Micromonospora sp. NPDC047753
GTACCTGGTGATGGAGCTCGTCGACGGCCACAACCTGGCCGACCGGCTGCGGACCGGGCCGCTGCCCTGGCCGGAGGCGGAACGGCGCGGTCTCCATCGCCCGCCGCCTCCAGGACCCCCTCGCGGAGCTGGTCAAGATCGACCCACGCTCGATCGGCGTCGGTCAGTACCAGCACGACCTGTCCGAGGTGAAGCTGTCCCGGTCGCTGGACGCGGTAGTGGAGGACTGCGTGAACGCGGTCGGGGTGGACGTCAACACCGCCTCCGCGCCGCTGCTGACCCGGGTCTCCGGAATCGGCGCCGGCCTGGCCGAGAACATCGTGCTGCACCGGGACGCCAACGGGCCGTTCCGTACGCGTACCGAGTTGAAGAAGGTGGCGCGGCTCGGGCCGAAGGCGTTCGAACAGTGCGCCGGCTTCCTGCGCATCCCCGGTGGCGACGACCCGTTGGACTCCTCCAGCGTGCACCCCGAGGCGTACCCGGTGGTGCGCCGCATCCTCTCCACCACCGGGCAGGACCTGCGCTCGGTGATCGGCAAGAGCGGCATCCTGCGCGGGCTGCGGGCCACCGACTTCGTCGACGACCGGTTCGGCCTCCCCACCGTCACCGACATCCTCGCCGAGTTGGAAAAGCCGGGCCGGGATCCCCGCCCGGAGTTCCGCACCGCCACCTTCGTCGAGGGGGTGGAGAAGATCAGCGATCTGACGACGGGGATGGTGCTGGAGGGCGTCGTCACCAACGTGGCCGCGTTCGGCGCGTTCGTCGACGTCGGGGTTCACCAGGACGGCCTGGTGCACGTCTCGGCGATGTCCCGGACCTTCGTGAAGGACCCCCGCGAGGTGGTGAAGTCCGGCGACGTGGTCAAGGTCCGGGTGCTCGACGTGGACGTACCCCGCAAGCGGATCTCGCTGACCCTGCGCCTGGACGACGAACCCGCCACCGGTGGTGGCGGTGGTGGTCGGGCGGGCCAGGAGGGGCGTGGCGGCCCGGCGCAGCGCGCGCCGCAGGGTGGCCGCGGCGGGCAGGGCGCATCCGCTGGCCCGCAGGGTGGTCGCGGCACCGGACAGCAGGACGGACGTGGCGGACAGGGCGGTCGTGGCGGGCAGGACAGTCGCGGCGGCTCACAGGGCGGACGTGGCGGGCAGGGTGGTCGCGGCGGCGGGCAGCAGGGTGGTCGCGGCGGGCAGCGGCAGGGCGCACCCGCGCCGGCCAATGACGCGATGGCGGAGGCCCTGCGCCGCGCCGGACTGGCCTGACCCAGCGCGAGAGGTGACCGGGATGCGGCCCATCGGGCGGCCATCTCGGCACCTCGGCCGCGGGCGATCGCCATCGCAACGCCGAGGCACAGCAGATTTTGGACAGTTTCCGTCCTGACGGAACGGAAACTGTCCAAGATCTGGAGCCATCGGGCCGTCGAGGTGAGCCCAGACCCGGCCGAGGACGACCGCGGGCAGCGACCCGCACCGACAGCGGCCGGCACTGGCGGCGGAGCCGGCTGGCTCGCGTACCGTCGGCGTCGTGAGTCAGCGAGACGCCCGGGAGTGGCGGGATCAGCAGCGGCAGGCGGTGCGGGCGCACGCCGACGCGGACGCGCGGCGGCGGGCCGCCGAGCACGCGGAGGCGGCGGAGCTGGTCGCCTGGTTCGTGGCCGAGGCGACCCGGCGCGGCCTGCGCACCACCCGGCTGGTCGCCCGGGGGTACGACGGGCGTGGGCGCTACCGGACCGGGCTGACCGGGTGGTACGTCGACCGGGCCGAAACCCGCGCGGTGGACGTGGCCGGCCGGTTCCACCTGCTGACTGTGCCGGGAGGTCTGCGGGCCCGGCTGTTCGGCGTCGACCCCCAGCCCAGCCCGGCGCCGTTGGTCGTCGGAGCGGGGGGCCGCGACGGTGAGTCGATCCCGCTGCGGACGCTGCTCACCCGGCTGCTGGACGACGGGCCCGGCGGGCCAGGTTCCACCACCAGGCCTGCTGCACCACGAGGGTGAGCAGGCCGGCAAGGACGATCGCGCTCAGGTTGATCACCAGTTGGAGCGCCGAGCCGCCCGCTTCGTCCCACACTCCGTAGGCGGCCGCCACCGCCACGTTCGCCGCCGCCGGAACCGTGGTGACCGAGATCAGCACTCCGACCAGGCTGCCGGACTTCTTCGACGTCAGCGAGAGCATGCCGGCGACACCGGCGAGTAGACCGACCACCCAGGACAGCGCGTCCGGCCGCCAGATGAAGTCGGTGAGCGGACGGTCGGCGAGCAGCATCTCCCGACTGACCAGACCGACGGCGGTCAGCGCCCAGGTGCTCAGCACGGTCGCCACCATGGCCGCCAGGAAGCCGACCGCGAGAGCCTGCACGGAGCGGCCGACCACCCCGAGTTGGCGGCGCAGCAGCGCCACGCACAGCGCGGCGAGAGGGCCGAACTCCGGGCCGACCACCATCGCCCCGACGATGAGGATCGGCTGGTCCAGCAGCACACCGATGCCGGCGATCATGGTGGCCACCACGATCAGCACGAGGTAGGTGCCGGACAGTTCGGTCTGCTCGCCGGTCTTCGCGGCGATCTCGTCCCAGACCACCGCGTCCGCGCCGCTGCCCGGGGCCCTGTCCGCCGCCCGGTCGGCCGCCGCGGAAATGGTCAACTCGACGTCCTCGGCCGCGATGCCGCCGTCGGTGTCCACGCCGATCCGCTGCAACTGCCGCAGTACGCGGTCGGCGCTCTCCCGCACCACGTCACAGAGGATCAGGTCGCCCGGTGGCTGCCGGGCGGCACGGCCAGGTGAGTTACCCCAGCCTCCTCGGCGAGCAGGTCGACGACCTCCGCCGACCGGTCAACCGGGGCGACCACCCTCAGGTGCAACACGTCATCTCCCTCGCCCGACCGGCTGGTTCTTCCCTCGCCCGACCGGTCGCCGCGACTCTACCGCTCGGTCCATCGGCCGCACGAGCTGCACAAGGGCACAGATCTGGCCGTGTCCGACTACGGGGTTTCGGGGTTGATCGGGGGAATGCGGACCGAGCGTCGCTAATCAGCCTCGGCATACGGTCTGTCCTGGTATGAATAATACGTACCTTTTGTGAATATCCCATGGGAGGTCCAACGTGCCGGTGCCTGGTGGTCTCGTCGACGCCGACCTGTCGCTGCCCCGGACCAGCCCGCAGCGAGGTAAGCGAATCGTCGACGTCGTCGTGGCGGCGGTCCTTCTCATCCTGGCTTCACCGGCCATGATCGTGGTGACGGTGCTGGTCGCGGTGGGTCTCGGTCGCCCGGTGCTGTTCCGCCAGTGCCGTGCCGGACTGCACGGCCAGCCCTTCGAGATGGTCAAGTTCCGCACCATGCGGCCACCCAACCTGAGCCTCGGCCTGCTCGGCGACCGGGACCGACTCACGCCGCTCGGACGCTGGCTGCGCGCCAGCAGCCTGGACGAACTGCCCACGCTCTGGAACGTGCTGCGTGGCGACATGAGCCTGGTCGGCCCACGGCCACTGCTGCCCGAATACCTCGGTCGCTACTCACCCCACCAGGCCCGACGGCACGAGGTGCGACCCGGCGTCACCGGGTTGGCCCAGGTGCGGGGACGCAACAGCATCAGCTGGGAGGAGAAGCTGGACTTCGACGTGCGGTACGTGGACAGCCACAACATGAGAACCGACCTGTCGATTCTCGCCGCGACCGTGCGGACCGTGCTGCGGCGCGAGGGAATCTCCGCTGCCGGGTCCGTCACGGCTCCCGAGTTCACGGGTACGCCGCGCTGGTCCCCGCCCCCACGCAGCAACTCGAACACCGCCACCACCGGCTCGGGCGGTGCCCGATGAGGGAAACCGTGTACCTGTCCCCGCCGGACATCGGGCCGCTGGAGGAGTCGTACCTGGTCGCCGCCCTCCGCTCGGGGTGGGTTGCCCCGGTCGGCCCCGATCTCCAGGCGTTCGAACACGACGTCGCCGAGCGGGTGGGCACCGGCGGGGCCGTCGCCGTCAACTCCGGGACGGCTGCCCTGCACCTGGCGCTGCTCGGCGTCGGCGTCGGACCCGACGACGTGGTCATCGTGCCCACCCTCACCTTCATCGCCACCGCCAACGCCGTCCGCTACATCGGGGCCCGTCCGGTCTTCGTCGACTGTGATCCCCGCACCGGCAACGTGGACGTGGGCCTGGTCGACGACCTGGTGCGACGGCTGCGCTCGCGCGGTGAGCGGGTCGGCGCGGTCGTCCCGGTCGACATGTTCGGCAGCTGCGTCGACTACACCGGACTCGTCCCGCTCTGCGCCGAGGCCGGTATCCCGCTGGTCGAGGACGCCGCCGAGGCGCTCGGATCGCACCACCGAGGCCGCCCGGCCGGGTCCTTCGGACAGGTCGCGGCGCTCTCCTTCAACGGCAACAAGATCATGACCACCTCCGGCGGTGGGATGCTCGTCTCCGACGACGCGGCACTGCTCGCCAAGGCCCGCCACCTCGCCACGCAGGCGCGGGAGCCGACGCCGCACTACGAGCACCGCGAGACCGGCTACAACTACCGGCTGAGCAACCTCCTGGCCGCGCTCGGCCGGGCCCAGTTGGTCCGGCTGGACGGGATGATCGCCCGCCGCCGTCAGCTACGTGACCAGTACGCCAAGGTGTTCGCACCGGTGCCCGGCGTCGAACTGGTCGGCATCGACGACGTCGACTCCAACTGCTGGCTCACCGTCATCACGGTGGACGACGAGCACTGTGGCTGGCGGGCCGCCGACCTGGCAGCCCACCTCGCTGGCGGGAGCATCGAGACGCGGCCCGTCTGGAACCCGATGCACCGCCAGCCCGTCTTCGCCGGTGCCGAGAGTCTGCTCAGCGGGGCCGCCGACCGGCTCTTCACCCACGGCCTCGCTCTACCCAGTGGCAGCGGCCTGACCGAGCAACAGGTCGGGCGGGTCTTCGAGGCGATCGACGAGTTCCTGGCCAGCCACAGCGGGGTACGGGCGGCATGACGATTCCACTGGTGATCGTCGGCTGCGGTGGCCACGGACGCGAGGCGCTGGGCATCGCCCGGGCGATGAACGCCGCTGCGGACCGACCCCGATGGCACCTGGTCGGCTTCGTCGACGACCGACCCAGCGAGGAGAACCTCAAACGGGTGCAGAAACTGGACGTCCCGTACCTCGGCGGGCTGCCGTGGCTGCGCGACGCCCCTGCCGACACACATCACGTCATCGGCATCGGGGACCCTCGGACCCGACGGGCGGTGGCCCAGCGCGTCGACGCCTACGGGACGCCGGCGACCAGCCTCATCCACCCGGCGGCGACGGTCGGGCCGGACACGGAACACGGCCCCGGGTTCGTGGTGTTCGCCGGCGCCCGGGTCACCACCAACGTGACCATCGGCCGGCACGTGCATCTCAACCAGAACGCGACGGTCGGCCACGACACCGCTCTCGCCGACTTCGTCTCGGTGAATCCACTCGCTGCCGTCTCAGGCGACTGCCAGCTCGGCGAGGCAGTGCTGATCGGCACCACCGCCGCGGTGCTCCAGGGGCTGCGGATCGGTAGCGACGCCACCGTCGGAGCGGGCGCCTGCGTGACCAGAGACGTTCCCGCCGATGCCGTGGTCAAGGGCGTACCGGCGCGCTGACCAGCACTGACCGAGACCAGACGGGATCGACACCGACGCCGCGCGCCCATGTGGTCCGGCACGAGGAGCAGG
This sequence comes from Micromonospora sp. NPDC047753, assembly GCF_040642735.1. NCBI lineage: Bacteria > Bacillati > Actinomycetota > Actinomycetes > Micromonosporales > Micromonosporaceae > Micromonospora > Micromonospora sp. NPDC047753. The sequence continues at coordinate 5,665 of NZ_JBEYSL010000150.1, forward strand.
ACGTGAGCACAAACCGCCGCAGTGCCGGCATCCGGCCACTGCGCGTTCTCCAGGTGACAAGCACGGCCGTCGGCGGTGACTGGTTCTACGACCAGGTGACCGGGTTGGCGCGGCTGGGGCACGACGTCCGCGCTGTCGTCCCGGGCGAGGGTCCACTCACCGACCGCCTCCGGACGGCCGGGATCCGCACCGAGATCGTGTCGATGTCCGGTTGGCGCCCGCAGCAGCTCCCCCGGGTCGCGGCGGCACAACTGCGTCTCGTCCGCCTGGTCCGGCGCTTCGACCCCGATGTGGTGCACGGCCATCTGGTGAAGGCGAACATCGTCTGCCGCCTGGCCAGTCTCGCCGCCCGCCGACCGCTGCTGGTCAACCAGATCGCCGGCACCGTCCACCTGCGCAGCCCGCTGTTCAACCGCATCGATCGCGCAACCCTGCGCCGGGTGGACGTACTGATCGGTTCGTGCCACGCGTTCGCCGAGCGGTACCGGAGCTTGGGCGCGCGAGCGGTGACGGTCAGTCACTACGGGTGCGATGTGCACCGGCTCGATCCGACCGCGAGTGGGGAGTCCTTCCGGGCGGAGTTCGGGCTGGCCGCCGGCACCCCCACCGTCGGAATGCTCGCGCACATGTACCGCAGCCGACTCCAGGCGTTCCAGGACATCGGCTTCAAGGGCCACGAGGTTTTCCTTGACGCGGCCCCGCGCCTGCTGGAACGGGTGCCGGACGCCCACCTCTTCGTCGTCGGCGACGAATTCACCGGTGACGTGGGCTACCGGCGTGAGCTGGAGGAACGCGCCGTCCGACTGGGCGTTGCCGAGCGCGTGCACTTCACCGGTCGCCGCAGCGACGTGCAGAGCGTTCTGGCCGGTCTCGACGTGGCGGTCACACCGTCGCTGGAGGAGTCCGCGTCGTACGCCACCATCGAGGCGCTGCTGATGGAGCGGGGCGTGGTGGCCAGCGACGTCGGCGGGTTGCCCGACACCGTGCAACATGGCGAGAGCGGCCTGTTGGTGCCTCCGGCAGACCCGGAGGCGCTGGCCGATGCCGTCGCCGACCTGTTGCGGGACCCTCAGCGGCGGGCTGCCATGGCCCGGCTCGGACGCACTCGCTGTCTGGACCTCTTCGACATCGAGCGGACGGTCGCCGACGTCGAGGCGATCTACCGGGCGGCGCTCGACGGTCGTCCACTGCCGCAGGCCGGCCTCCCCCGCGAGGTGGCCCGGTGACGGCCGCGACACCGCCCATCGGTCCGGGCGTCAGCCCCGGTGCGGATGCCGGGCCGGCGGTGACAGGCGCTCGGGACCTCGCCGGAAGCGGCCAGCCCACCACCGGTCCCGGCGCGTCGGCGCGTGTCTCGGCGCAGAGCGTGTCGGCTGCCGCCGCCGGGTCCGTCGGGACCAGGGTCGTGCTCCTGGCCGTCAGCTTGGCGACCGGCGTGTTGGCGGCCCGGGTCCTCGGCCCGCACGACCGGGGTGTGGTGGCGGTCGTGCTCGCGTGTGCGGCGATCTTCGGAGCGGTCCTCACGGCGGGGATGGAGACGGCCAACCTCCGCTTTGCGGGCGCTTCGGCCGCCGCCCACCGTCGAACCGTGTGGTGGAGTCTGCGCCACGTCGCAACGGTGGGAGTCGGCGTGGCAGCGGCCTGGGGGGCGCTGGCGCTGGTGGTCGGGCCAACCGTTCGGATCGGGCTCGACCCGGTCACCTTCGCCCTCGCGCTCAGCCTCGGCCCCGTGGTGCTGCTCTCCTCGCTGCTCGGCACGGCCGAGATCGGCCGCAGTCGCGCATCGGTCTACAACTGGACCGTCATCGGAGGGCTGCTCGTCTACGGCCTGCTGCTCGTCGCCCTGACGGTGACCGACCGCGCGGACACCGACACCGTCATCGGCGCGTACCTCGTGGGCCAGGTGTGCGCCGCGACGGTGCTGCTCGTCCGCGCCCTGCCGTTGAGCCGCGACGCCGGCACACCCCAGGACGCGCCCGCGTACCGGGCGTTCGCCCGCCGGGTGTACGCGCCCAACCTGGCCCAGTTCGCGATGGTGCGCAGCCAGGTCCCCGCCATCCACCTGGTGGCCGGTGCGGGCGCCGTCGGCGTCTACTCGGTGGCGGTGCCGTTCGCCGAGATGCTCCTGGTGCTCCCGGTGGCGCTCAGTCTCATCCTCGTACCGGCGGTCGCACACGGCGGCGCCGACTGGCACACGGTCCGTCGGATGTCGGTGCAGACACTGCTGATCACCGCCGTCGGGGCGGGGCTGCTGGCCGCTGTCGCGCCGCTGGCCTTCCCGCTGCTCTTCGGCCCGCAGTTCGCCGAGGCCGTACCGGTGCTCTGGGCGATGCTGCCCGGCCTCATCGTGCTCGCGGTCGCCCGCACCGCGCAGAGCTACCTGACGGCCGTCGACCGTCCGGGCCCGCCGACCCTGGCGGCCGTCAGCGCCGCCATCGGCGGGCTGCTCGCCATGGTCGTCCTGATCCCACGCTTCGGCACGCTCGGCGCGGGCTTCGCCGTGTCGGCCGGATACGTCCTCTACGGCCTGGTCGTCGGCTGGGCCTTCCTCGATTACCGGCCTGCCCAGGGCCGGAGAAACGGTCCGACCAGAATGACGACTGAACGCGGCGGCCGGCACGCGAGGCCAACGACACGGGACCGCGACCCCCTGCTGCCGGCGTGGGGAAGAGCGGCTGGCGTGCTCGTCGCCGGCGTGGCCGCCGGTGTGGTGGCGGTGCAGGACACCTCGTTCCTGCTGCGGCTGGCCGCTCTCGCCGTGGTGGTGCTCGTCATCACCCTGCCCGGCTTCGGCCTCTACTGCATCGCACTGGCGGTGCCCGCATCGCAGCTGCCCATCGCCCCGGCGGCGAGCAGCACCACGCCGTTGCTGGCGCTGATCCTCTGCACTCTGGTCGGCACGTTGCTCCGCGGCCGGGCGACCCGCCGCAGCACCCCCGCCGTCCTCATCGTGGCTGGCCTGACCTGCGTCCTCGCTCTCGGTGTGACGGTCGGTGGCCAACCCAACCAGGCGTTCCGGTCGGTCGCCGCGATCGCGATACCCCTGGCCTGCATACCGCTCATCGACACTGCCCGAGCCCGCTCACGGTCCGTCCTCCTCGTGTTCGCGGTCGCAGCGACCGGCGTCGGTCTGTTCCATGCCGTGCTCGCCCTGATCGGAGCACCGGTGCTCGCCGAGGAGAACCCGGACCTCGCCGAATCCCTCAGCAGCCTGAACCACAACGCGTGGGGACCGATGTTGCTGCTGGCGCTCGCCGTGCTGCTGGCCAGGCTGCGACCGGGTGTGTCGGGCACAGCCCGCGTGTTGACCGTCGCGGGGATCGCCGCCGTGGTCGTCAGCGTGGTGCTGTCCTACAGCCGATCGACGTACATCGGCGGAGCGCTGCTCCTGCTCTGCTTCGTGATCCAGCGACGGCGCACAGTGGCCCTGGCTCTCACCGGCATGGTCGTCGTCCTCACCGTCGGCCTGACCGGGGTGCAACTGGTGCCGGATCAGGTGGCCGAGCGAATCTCGTACACGACTGTGGACGGCCGGCTGGACAGCTCCAGCAGCGTACGCCTCGACCTGTGGCTCAGTGCCCTGCGGATGGCCGCCGACCACCCTCTCGTCGGCGTGGGTTTCCAGAACTTCCGGGCCCACCTGCCGGAGTACTTCCAGCCCGAGGTCACCGTGGCCGCGGTCGACGTTCAGCTCGACAGCCTCAACCACGCCCACAACACCTACCTCACGGTGCTGGCCCAGACCGGGCTGGTCGGCGTCCTCCTGGTCGGCGGGCTCCTGTTCATCGTGATCCGCCAGGCCCGTCGACGCCTGCGCGCCGGCGACCAGAGCGCGGAGGCGGCAGTGCTCGGCATGGCCGCGATCGGGGGGTGCAGCCTCTTCGGAGAGCCGCTGCTCACCCTGCCGGTGCTCATCCCGTTCGTACTCCTCCTGGCCGTCGCCACAGCCCGTTCGCAGGCCGAGCCGGAACGCGTGACCGACCCGCGTCCCGCCGGGCCGAAGCACTCCGTGCGGACCCGACCGGCCTGGACGCCCGACCAGAGCGGCTACGGCCTGCGCCGCGGACGGTCCGCCGCCGACAAGGTCCTGACGTGATCATGAAGGAGACGAAGGTGACCGCGACGCGTCCCGACACACCGAGGGTCGAGAGCCACGACCAGCCGCGTCGGCAGCGGGCCGCCCCGGGCTCGGCCCCCACGCCCGTACTTCCGTCCGTCATGTTGCTCTGCGGCGCAAGCTCGCTGCACGCCCGCAAGTGGGCGGTCGCCCTGGCGGAACGCGGTCATCCGGTCATCGCCGTCAGCTGGATCGACGCGGAGCCCATCGACGGCGTCGAACTGCGCGTGGCGCCCGGGACCGGCCGGACCCGCAACGGGCGGTGGGGAGCGGTGTGGCAGCTCGCCGCCGCCGGCTGGTGGCTGCGGCGGCAGGCGCGCGAGGCTCGCCCCGACGTGCTGCACGTGCACTCGGTAGGGATGGCGGGTCTGCTGTCGCTGCTGGCCCCGCGTCGACCCGCCCGGGTGGTCACGCCCTGGGGGGTCGACCTGCAGTCGGCGCGTCGGTCCCGGATCCGCAGATGGGTCGCCCGGGCCGCCCTGCGCCGCTCCGACCTCGTCCTCCCCACCGCGGAGTCGGTCCGTACCGAGATCATCGAGCGCTACCGGATACCGGCGGACCGCACCCGCACCGTGTCGTGGGGCGTGGACGACAAGCTGTTCGCGCTCCGGGACACCGTGACGCCGGCGTCGGCGCGGGCCGAATTCGGCATCCCGGCCGACGCGACAGTGCTGTTCGCCGCCCGGACGGCCGGTCCCGTCTACCGCACGCCCGAGGTCCTGCGGGCGTTCGCCCGGGTGGCCGACGCTCGTCCCGACCTTCACCTCGTCGTCCTGGCCGGGCACCGTCCCGCCGAGGCAGCGGCCGCTGCGGCGCAGCGGCGGTGCGTCGCCGAAGCCCACGAACTCGCCGCGAGCCTGCCCGGACGGGTCACGGTCCTGGACCGGTCTCTGACACCGGAGGACACCTTCCGGCTGATGCGGGCGAGTGAGGTGAGCATCTCGGTTCCTCGCTTCGACCAGCGCAGCTGCACGGTGCTGGAGGCGGCGCTCGCCGGTTGCCGGCTGCTGCTCGCGGATCTGCCGCCGTATCGCGAGATGGTCGAGGACGGCATGGTGGCCGACATCCTCACCGGGCCGTTGGAGACCGCACTGGCGGAACAGCTCATGGCCGCCCGCCCGCTGGAGCCGACCCTGCAACAGCGCAACCGGCGCTTCATCGAGACGTCGGAGTCCTGGTCGCGCCAGGTCTCCGTCGTGCAGGAGTGCTACCGGCGGCTGAGCACCGACCGAGCCGGGCACCGTCGGAACGGGGTGGCCCGGTGAGGATCGTCTACCTGCACCAGTACTTCCGCACACCGGCCATGTCCGGCGGCACCCGGTCCTACGAGTTCGCCCGCCGTCTGGTCCGCAACGGCCACGACGTGCACGTCGTGACCAGCGACACCGAGTCCTCGTCGGACGCCCGGCAGACCTGGCGGACCACTGTGGAGTCTGGCGTGGTGGTGCACTGGGCGGCCGTTCCCTACCGCAACGCGATGTCCTTCCGGGAGCGGATCTCGGCCTTCGGGCAGTTCGCCCGGTTGGCGGCTCCGCGCGCGGCGTCACTGGAGCAGGACGTCGTCTTCGCGACCAGCACGCCGCTGACCATCACATTGCCCGCTGTCTACTCCGCCCGCCGCCGCCGGACGCCGATGGTGCTGGAGGTACGCGATCTCTGGCCGGAGGTGCCGATCGCGCTGGGCGCGTTGCGGTCGCCGCTGACGAGGCGTGCGGCCACCGGTCTGGAGGGGTGGGCCTACCGCAACGCCGCTCACATCCTGGCGCTGTCGCCGGGGATGGCGGCGGGCGTTCGGGCGCGCCACCCCGACGCCGCGGTGACAGTCATTCCCAACGGCTGTGACCGTCAGTTGTTCGCCGACGCGGACGCTGCCGGCCGAGCGCTTCGGGATCGCACACCGTGGTTGGGCGACCGTCCTCTGATCCTGTACGCGGGGACGCTCGGGTTCGTCAACGACGTGGGTTATCTGGTGCGGATGGCCGCGACGCTGCGTCGTGACCACCCCGACGTGCGGATCGCGATCGTCGGGCAGGGCGCGGAGACGGCACAGGTGCGCGCACAGGCAGCCGCGGCCGACGTCCTGGACCGCAACCTCTTCATGATCGACCAGGTGCCGAAGGCCGAGGTTGTGGCGTTCTTCGGTGCCTGCGATCTCGCCGTCTCGACGGTGCGCGACGAGCCCGCGTTGCACGCCAACTCGGCCAACAAGGTCTTCGACGGGTGGGCCGCCGGTCGACCGGTAGCGGTCAACCACGAGGGGTGGATCGCCGACATCCTGCGCCGCAGCGGCGCCGGACTCGTGCTGCCCGCGGGAGATCCCGCCGCCGCGGCGACGCTCGCTGGCGCGTTCGTCAGCGATCCGGCGAGGACCGCCGGGGCGCGGGCCGCAGCGCGGGTGGTCGCGGCCAACGAGTTCGACCGCGACCTGCTCTTCGAACGGTTCGAGGACGTGCTGCGGGGGGCGGTGGTGCCACGACAGTCGGCCAGGTCAGCAGCCGGACAAACTTCGCAAACGGCAAAAAACCAGCCATAAAGTGATTAGTTTTGGTAGGACCCCAATAAGACCATCTTGGTGGTTTAGCCCCGGATGGGCCGCTATCGCAGCAGGAGTTTCACATGCAACTTTCGGGGACAAGCCCCAGCGACTCCATACGCCTCGGCCGGTCGCATCGCAACCTTCGACTGGCCGGCCGCCTCCTCGCAGCGGACACCCTCGCCTGGATCGCGGGCTTCGCCGTCGCCGCGTGGGTGCGCTTCGAGTTCTCGCTCACCGGCCCCGCCCTGGCCCGCGCGATCGGTATGGGCGTGGTCGCCGCGGCAGCGCACGTCGCGGTGTCCGCCGTTCGCCGCAACCTGTCCGGCCGGCATCCCCTGGGCAGCGTGGAGGAGATGCAGGGGCTCGCCAACACGGCCCTGACCACCGGCGTACTGCTGCTGATCGCCCTCGTGCCCATGACGTCCCGGCCGGTGCCCGCGAGCACGCCACTCGTCGGCGCGGCGATCGCGCTGACCGTCATGCTCGCCACCCGTCTGACGTACCGCAGCCGCAGCGACCGGACGTTGCGCCCGGACGCCGGCCGCGCGGAGCCGGTCCTGCTCTTCGGCGCGGGCTCCGCCGGTCAGGGGCTCCTGCGGGCCATGCTGAGTGATCCGGCAGGGCAGTTCCTGCCGGTCGGGATGCTCGATGACGACCCGCAGAAACGCCACCTGTCGCTGGCGGGCGTGCGCGTGCTCGGCTCTCGCTCCGACATCGACACTGTCGTGCGGCGTACCGGCGCGAAGATGGTGATCTTTTCCGCCGCCAACGCCGACTCCGAACTGATCAACGAGGTTCGCGAGAGCACCCTGAAGACCGGAGCGACGTTCAAGATCCTTCCTTCGGTACGGGAACTGGTCGACCATCGGATCACCGTGAGCGACGTTCGCGACCCGGACATGGCGGACCTGCTCGGACGACGACAGGTGATCGGCGACCTTCGGGATGCGGAGTCCCAGCTGCGCGGACGCCGGATCCTGGTGACCGGCGCCGGCGGGTCGATCGGCTCCGAGCTGTGCCGCCAGATCATGCGGGCCGATCCGGGCGAGCTGATGATGCTCGACCGGGACGAGTCGGCCCTGCACGCCCTGCAACTGTCGATGTCGGGTCGCGCGATGTTGGACAGCCCTGAGCTGATCCTCGCCGACCTGCGCGACGAGGAACGGATCCGGCGGGTGATGGCGGAACGCCGACCCGACATCGTGTTCCATGCGGCGGCCCTGAAACACCTGACACTGCTGCAACGTCACCCGGGCGAGGCGGTCAAGACGAACGTGTTCGGCACGCAGACAGTGCTCAACGCGTGCCGCGACGTGGCGAGGTTCGTCAACATCTCGACCGACAAGGCCGCCGACCCGGTCAGTGTTCTCGGCTACTCCAAGCGGATCACGGAGCGGTTGACCGCGA
>NZ_JBEYSL010000151.1:0-13713 GCF_040642735.1 Micromonospora sp. NPDC047753
GGGGCGGAGTCGTCGGCGGCGGGGTGGTCGGGGGCGGGGCCGAGCAGGGCGGGCCCGGCCGCAGTGCCTCCGCAACTCACCGATAAGCACCACTAGAAGATTGCCAAATGATTCAAGGCCTTCCGCAGCAAGGCGGAGTCGGAACGGTTCCTGAGCATCGTCGAAACCGACGTCGCCCAGGGGCGGTGGATTGCTCCGTCTGCCGGCCGAACGACGATCGGCGAGTGGGCCGAACTGTGGTTCAGTGCGGCGGAGTCAGGGTGGAAGCCCAAGACTGTGCACACTACCCGGCACTACGCCCGCGCGATTGACTCCCGAGATGCTGAGGTAGCCGCTCACCTGGCCAACCTTGAACGGGCACGCATCGGGCACGGAAGGCCCGCAAAAGCGAAGATTGATCGGTGATCAAGGCTCTGACCTGGTGCCCCCGGCAGGATTCGAACCTGCGACACACGGTTTAGGAAACCGATGCTCTATCCCCTGAGCTACGGGGGCGCGAGGGCCCAGTCTAGCGACCCGGGCTTCCAGCTGAGGTGGCAGGGAGCGGCCTGCGTTCACCCCGCCACCCGGACGCCTCTTGTCCCAGCACAGGGCCACCCCCGGCGGGACGCCAGGGGGACCGATATGAGGGCGGCAGCCGTCCACTGCCGGCGGAGACTCACCACGTTCACCACCGTCGACCGACTACGGACTGGCGGGCCGGGCGGCGCGGCGACGCTCGGTGAGCCGTCGCGCCTTCACCGCGTTGCCGCAGTCCGCCATGCGACACCAGCGGCGGGAACCGTTGCGGGTCCGATCGAGGAACAGCCAGCCGCAGCCGCCTTCGAGCACCGGGCAGCGGCGCACCCGGGTCAGGTCAGCCGCCACCATGAGGTCCAGGGCGGCCTCGGCGATCCGGTCGGGCACCAACATGGCCGGCACCGTGCCGTAGACCAGCCGTACCTGCGACGAGTCGAGCACGAATCTCGCTCGACCGGCCGCGCCGGACCAGCGCTGGTGGAGCGCGACCAGCGCGGCACCGGCCGCGACGGGGTCGTCCGCCGCGCCGTCGTCCGCGTCGGTGATCGCCGCGAGCATCACGAGATAGAGCCCTTCGCGGATGTCCCGCACGGCGGCCAGGCCCGCGTGCGCCGCCGCCGGCTCGTCGCCCCAGGCGCGGCCAACCTGGTCGGCCTCCGCGTCGCTGATCAGGCCCACCTGGACCGACCAACGCAGCAGGGCGGAGCTGTCGGACAGGAAGTCGTGCGGCGACGTGCCGCCACGCTCCAGTGTGTTGACCAGATCCAGCACGGGGTGCCCCCCGACCATCGGCAGCTGGCACACGTCGAGTGGCATACCAGCGAGGCTACCACCTAACGCACGGAAGGCGGTTCACGCCAGCCCAGTTCGGGAGTTGGTGCGCCACGCTTGGCCCCACGCATCGGCGCAATAACAGCGCCTTGCGGCCGAACAGCGAGGGATGCCCACTCGTCTATGCTACCGTCAAAATTCATTTAGCCGGGATCATCTCCTCGGCGTTCGGGATCTGGGAGGTAGCCAATGGCGCCCCAACGACGCGCGGTCTATGCCCTCGCCGCGTTGTCCGCCGCCACTTTCTGTTACGTCACCACCGAGGTGCTTCCGATCGGGTTGCTCACGCTGATCGCCCCAGACCTGGGACGCTCCAGGTCCGAGGCCGGCCTGCTGGTGACCGGGTACGCCGTGGTCGTCATGATCGTGGCGCTCCCGCTGACCCGGATCACTCGGCGTGTGCCCCGGCGCCCACTGCTCGCCGGTGCCCTCGGTGTGTTCGCCGCGGCGACGACGGTGTCGGCCTTCGCGACCTCCTACGAGGTGTTGCTCGCCGCGCGACTGGTGTCCGCCACCACGAACGGTGTCTTCTGGGCTGTGGTGTTTCCGGTGGCGATCTCGATGTTCCCCGCGAACATCCGCGGCCGCATCGTGGCTCGGCTGTCGATCGGCAACGCCCTCGGCCCGGTCCTCGGCGTGCCGCTGAGCACCTGGCTGGGCGGGCAGGCCGGGTGGCGGGCCGCCTTCGTCGCGATGGCCGTCTTCGGCTTCGTCACCTGCGTCGCGGTCGCCCTGCTCCTGCCGAGCGTCGCACCGCAACAGAGTGCCGGCGACATCGGGCCGATGCCGGACCGAGCACGCTTCGTCGTGCTCCTTTTCGCCACCGTCCTCGCGGTGACCGGCGCCATGGGCGCGTTCACCTACATGACGGTCTTCCTCCTCGACGTCAGCGGGTTCGCCGCAGCATCTCTCGGCCTGCTGCTCTTCGTCCAGGGCTCGTTCGGCGTCGCCGGGACCTGGGCGGTCGGCCGGGTCCTCGACCGGTTTCCGCTCGGTGTCGTGCTGGTTCTCCTCGGACTCCTCACCGCCGCGATGGTCGGCCTTTATGGAGCTGGCGCGAGCAAGGTGTTGACGATCCCGTTGCTCGCCGTGGCGGGGATGTCGTTCAGTTCGCTGATCGCGGGAATCCAGCACCGCGTCATGCAGGTGGCCCCGTCGACCACCGACATGGCGTCGGCCAGCCTCAGCGTCGCGTTCAACTTCGGCCTCGCGGCCGGCTCGTTGATCGGCGCGGGTCTGCTGGCAACGGCCGGGGTGCGCGTCATCCCATTGTTCGGCGGCCTGCTGACAGCCGTGGCGATCGCGTTGCTCGCCGGCCACGAGATGTCCCGCAGGAGAGGGAGGAACCACAGCAGTTGGTCGGTACGACCGACCCGTGGCCGGGATGCCGAGAAGCCACTGGCCACCAACGTGCGGACTTAGCTGGCGCGGCGTCCCCGACGGCTACGGGGGGGCGCGAGCGCGACCCGGGGTGGCGAGGAACGGCCCGGCGCGGAGAGTGGTCCTCCGCGCCGGGCCGCCGCATCGACTGATGTCAGTTGGTCACGCAGTCGGCCGACACGCCCGGGCCGGTGCCGGTGCCCTGGAAGCCGAAGTTGGTCGACTGCCGGCCGAGGACACGTCCGTTGTAGCTCACGTTGGTGAACCCTACGGATCCGCTGGTGCCGCTGACCTGCGCGTTCCAGGCGCTGGTGACAGAGCCGTTGGGCAGCGCGACGGTCACGGTCCAGCCGTTGATGTCCGACTTGCCGGCGGTGACCGTCACGCTCGCGGTGAAGCCGCCAGCCCACTGGTTGACCGCGATCGACGCGTAGCAGCCGTCACCGGCCGGCGGCGTGGTCGGCGGCGTGGTCGGAGGGGTCGTCGGCGGCGTCGTCGGAGGGGTCGTCGGAGGGGTCGTCGGAGGGGTCGTCGGCGGGGTGGTGGTGGGCGGGTTGGGCGCGCCGTTGGCCAGGCTGAAGGCCAGTTCGGGCTGGAACGAGCCGGCCGTGAAGCGGCAGCCGTCCGCCTCCCCCGGCGGCTTCACCCACAGGTACGCGTCGATGTTGCCGTCGCCGGTGTTTGTCGTCGGGTACTGCCCGATGCGCCGGTCGGTGTTGTCGTCGCCGCACCAGTCCCCGCTCGCACCCCCGTTACGGCTGGTGTCGATGACCTGGCGCTTGCCCGAGATCCCCATGCCGTTGAGGGCGGAGATGACCCCCCGACCGAAGTTCGCCTCGCTGGAGGTGGAGTTGTAGTTCGAGACGTTGGTGAAGAAGCCGTCGGCGTACTGCACACCGGCTGCCCGGAGCCGGTTGGCCGTCTCACCAGCGCTGTTCCAGGTGGAGTGGCCGCCGTCGAGGTACACCTTGGCGTTGGGGTTGCCCGACTTGATGGTCCGGGTGGCCGTCGAGATCGCCGCGTTGCGCGCGTTGATCTCGGCGCTGCTCAGGCACGTCAGCAGAGCGAGTGAGTCGGTTTCCAGGATGATGATGACGGTCTGGTTGCCCAGTCCCCTGGCGAAGTTCGACACCCACGTCTGGTACTGGTTGAGGTCGGGCGCCCCACCGGCGCTGGCGCCGCCGCAGTCCCGGTTGGTGATCTCGTAGACGGCCAGGACCGGGATCTGCTGCGCCGCGTTGGCGGCGCCGATGAACCCGGAGACCTCGGACTGCACGGTCGAGGGGTTGAAGTTGGCGAACCAGCGCGCCTGCGGCTGACTCGCGATCTTGTCCCGGATGACGGCCGTACGCGAGTCGCCCGGGTTGGCGGCGACCCAGCGGACGACGGCCGAACTCGGGTCACGGTAGAGCGACCCGGACAGCGTGCCCGCGGAGGCGCTGCTGACGGCGAGGCAGACGCCGACGGCGGTGGCGCCCGCGACGGCCGCCACGCTGAAAGCCGCCGATCTGCGGCGGAGCGAGGAGAGGATAGCCACGACGTGTTGCCTCCAGATCACATAGATGTATCTAAGTTCATGGGAGCGTTCCCACGGTAGCGGAGGCACGTGCCGCTGCCAAGATGCGCGGGCGTGCTCGCTCAGGGTCTGCACGACGAAACCGCCGGCTTCTCCGACTGTTGAGGTCGCTGATCGACCGGGGGACAGCGGGCCAACCCCTCAGCGGGCGGCGGACAAGGCGTACTAGCCTGTCGCGGTGGCGAGCAATTCTCAGGTGAGCGGCGGGTTCTCCGGCACGCTACGGGCGATCCTCAGTTGCGTGATCGCACTGGCGGTCGGGGTCGGGGCGATCTATGTCCTCGGACCCTGGTCCGTTGAATCTCCCGCGCCGGCAGACCCGCCCCGCCCCTTGGGGGCCCCGGTGAAGGCGGCCGGACGGACGGTATCCGTGCTCGGCGCCGGGGACATCCTGCTGCACCCCGAACTGTGGGACCAGGCCCGGCGCGACGGTGGCGGCGAGTTCGACTTCGCCCCCATGCTGGCGCCGGTGCGGGAGACCGTTTCCAGCGCGGACCTGGCCCTGTGCCACCTGGAGACCCCGCTGGCACCGCCGGGCGGCCCCTACATCGGCTTCCCGAAGTTCAACGTGCCGCAGGAGGTGGTCAAGGGCATCAAGAGCACCGGGTACGACGGTTGCTCCACCGCCTCGAACCACACGATCGACCAGGGGTACGACGGCGTCAAGCGAACCCTCGACGCGTTGGACAAGTCGGCTCTGGGGCACACCGGCAGCTACCGGACCGAGCGTGAATCCCGCACCGTCAAGATCTATCGGGCCAAGGGTGTGAAGGTCGGACACATCAGCTTCACCAAGAGCTTCAACGGTCTGCGCCCGCCCGCCGACAAGGAGTGGGTGGCGAACCTCATCGACGTGAAGGCCATTCGGCGGGACGCGGCGGCGGCCCGGGAGGCGGGCGCGGAGATCGTTGTGGTCAGCCTGCACTGGGGCACCGAGTACGAGCACGAACCGGACGTCGACCAGCAGACCTGGGCCCGTCAGATCGCCGCCATCGACGACGTGAACGTCGTCTTCGGGCATCACGCACACGTCGTCCAGCCGGTGGAGCGGATCGGCGACACCTGGATCGTCTACGGGATGGGCAACCAGATCGCCCGGCACGCCGAGCCGGTGAACGCCAACCGTGACGGCGCGATGACCCGGGTGACGTTCGGTCCGGCCGGCGAGACGAAGAGGTGGAAGGTGGTGGCCATCGAGGCGATCCCCACCTTCGTTGATCTGAATCCGGACATCCGTCTGGTCGATCTTGAGCGGGCGTTGGCGGATCCGGCCCTCTCCCCGGGGCGCCGCCGGATCTACGAGGCCGCGGTCGAGCGGATCGAAGGCAACCTCTTAACCAGGGCCGCCGACAGCGCAGGCCTGGTGGTACGCGGAGTGCCGCGCAAGTAACAACCGCAACTGAGCCGACACAAAGGCGAAATCGTCACAGATCTCGTGGTGGCACACCTTGCTAGCATTCGCGGCGGCCAGCGGCCGTCGCCTGGCTGACGAGCTGGACAGGCAGCGGTCCAGGGAGTAGCTCCACGGGGAAGGTTGTCGTTTCGTGTCAGGCAGGTCGGCGCAGTACGCGCCATGGCAGTCGACGGCTGGGCCCGCAGACGATCATGAACAGTTGCTGGCCTGGAGGCGACGGGCGCTCGACCAGCAGTTGCCGGCTGCGTCCTTTCCCGCCGGAACGAGCGCACCCTCACTCGTCTATCTCTGGACCACGATGTTCGTGGTCGCCATGGCGATCCTCGGGTTTGCGGTCAGCGCCGAGCGCGGGGTGCTCCCAGCCGTCGTCGACTCCCAGCGGGACGTCGTGTCCAAACTGGCCTCGAGCATGCAGACCGAGGCCCGCAGCCGGGCGACCAACCTCAGCCGGACCGTGCAGGACCGGGGCACCACGAGCGACACCGATCTGCTGACCCGCCTGGTCGGGGAGGGCGCCGGCTTCACCGGCGCGGTGATCGTGGAAACCGCCTCCCGGCGACCTCTCGCCGCCAAGGGCGCGGCGCTACCGCTCGACCTCCTGCCGCCGGTGCTGGAAGTCGACAGGACGATCGCCGCCACCACGGCTGATGGCCCGGTGCTGGTCTATGCCGTCGCGCTGGACGACACCCGGGCAGTACTCGCACTCCAGCAGGTCACCATGCGGAACCTGCGACTCAACCCCGACGCGGGACATGGCGTCCACATGATCGGCCCCGACGGCAAGAGCAGCCTGATGCAGGGGGCCAGTGCGGTCGACGCCGTGCACCTGCCGACCGTCTTCGCCGGCCTGGCCGGGTCCGACTCGCCCCAGAGCCGCGAGGTGGTGGTCAAGGAGTGGACGGACCGCAGGCTCGTGGTGTCGTCCGCGCCGGTGGGTGAGACCGGGCTCGTGGTCGTCTCCCTGCTCGCGGCGGACGTGAGCGCGGGGACCTCGGGCACCAAGGGGGTGCTGCTCGGGCTCAGCCTGCTGCTCGTGACACTGCTCAGCTTCGTACTCATGCGCATGTCGCTGGTCCGGCCGGTCCGGGCGCTGCTGAACCAGGCCAAGGCCGACGCCTGCGGCGTGATGACCCGGCGCCGTCCGCCGATGCGCATCCGCGAGGCGCACCGGATCACCCGGGCGTTGGCCCTGGCCTCCGGCGACCAGTACCCGCTGGACCAGCGGTGGCGGCCAACCGTCCTCCAGGGCCTGACCGTCGCCGTGGTGGTCGCCATGCTCTGGCCGGCGGCGGCCACGGTGGTCGCGTTGCAGGCTCCCGATCCGACGATTCCCGTGCAGTTGGTGCGGGATGCGGAGAGCCGGGCGGAGGAGGCCAGCAACGCCCTCGGGCACCTGCTGGATGACGGCCTGACCACCGTCTCCCGGGTCTCGCAGGGGATCACCTCGAAGGACCTCGGGCAGGCGGACCGGACCCTTGACCGGGAACTCGCCGCCGAGCAGCGGCTGCGGGCCTTGTACCTGGTCGACCACGACGGAAAGATGGTGGCCGGCGCGGGCCGGAAACCGCTGCGGACCGTCGCGCCACTGCCAGGCGAGGTCGGCGTCCATCTCGACGACACAGCCGAGCGGTTGCCGCTCGTGTACGCCTTCAACCAGCGCGCCGACGGCTTCGCTGTGATCGGTGAGTTCGACCCGGACCGCCTGCTCGGGCTGGTCCGTCGGGTGGATGGCCGCGTCCGGGTCGTCGACGCCGAGCTGCGGACGATCCTGGACTCGGAGGGGTTCCAGGCGTTCCAGCCGCTACAGGGTGAGTTCGCCCGAAGCGTCGCCGTCGAGGTGCTGCCAGGCAGCACTGTTGGCCGGTCGACCACCGAGGACGGTACCCCGGCGATGGTCGCCGCCTCCGGTCTGACCGTGCCGACGACAGTCGCCCACCTTGAGTGGGCGGTCGTGCTGGAGCAGGACGTCGCCGGGTTGCGCCTGCCGACGATGGTGGAGCGGCGGTGGACCCTGCTGGTGGCCGGGGCCGTGGTGGGCATCGCCCTTCTCACCCACCTGTGGCAGCTCTACATCTTCGTCCGGCCGTTGCGGAGGTTGAGCTCCTTCGCCGAGCGGATGGCCGACGGGACCGTGGATCTGCCCGTCCCGCCGCAGCGCCACGACGACATCGGTGCGATCGCGATGTGCCTGGAGATCTGTCGCCAGGTCCGACACACCGGGTCCGCCCGATTCGGTGGTGCGCTGCGGCTACGCGGCGCGGGAGCCGACCGGACCAGCGTCCTCGCCCGCGTCCGGCACGCGGCGGGGACCCGCAACCGGGCGACGAAAGGCTGAGCATGTTCTACCTCTACACCGTCTACAGCCTCTGCTGCCTCGCCCTCCTGGTGGCCGGCGTGATCGAGCAGCGGAACCACAACCGCAACCTCGACACCATCCCGCACCGGGTGCTCGTCAACGGGATCCGTGGCAAGAGTTCGATCACACGACTCTGCGCGGGCGCGTTGCGCGGCGGCGGCAAGGTGGTGGTGGCCAAGACCACCGGCACCGCCGCGAGGTTCATCTTCCCGGATGCCAGCGAGGAGCCGGTGCACCGCAAGTTCGGGATCGCCAACGTGGTCGAGCAGATCGGCATCGTCCGGCGGGCCGCCGTCTACCACCCGGATTCGCTCGTCATCGAGTGCATGGCGGTCATGCCGGCATTGCAGGAGATCAACCAGAGCAAGCTCATCAGGTCCACCATCGGGGTGCTCTGCAACGTCCGCGAGGACCACCTCGCCGAGATGGGGCCGACCCTCGACGACGTGGCCCGGTCGCTGAGCCGGTCGATGCCCGAGGACGGCATCTGCATCACCGCGGAGAAGGACCGACTGGCGATCCTGGAGAAGGAGGCAGCCAAACGGAACTGCCGACTGATCGCGGTCGACCCCGAGTCCGTGACCGACCAGGAGATGTCCGGCTTCGGCTGGATCACCTTCAAGGAGAACGTGGCCATCGCACTCGCCGTTGCCGAACAGCTCGGCGTCGACAGGCACAGCGCGCTCACCGGCATGTGGTCGGCCCCACCCGACCCGGGAGTGCTCTCCGTGGCCCGGGTCCTGTACGGCGACAAGCGCGTCCGCTTCGCCAACATCTTCGCCGCCAACGACCCGGAGTCGACGTACATGAACATCGAGCAACTGGAGAAGCAACGGCTCATCAGCAAGCCGTTGACCATGGTCATCAACTGTCGACCGGACCGGGTGGAACGGAACGGCCAGATGGGTACGCTCGCCGGCCGGGTACAGCCGCAGTGCATCGTGCTGATCGGTGAGATGACCCGCAGCGCCAAGGTCAACGTTCCCGCCGAGTTGCAGAGCCGGGTGGTCGACCTGGGCGGCAAGCTCCCGTCGGAACGGCTGATCAGCGAGGTCATGGCGGTGACGGCGGAGGATGCCTCCATCGTCGCCGTCGGGAACATCCACGGGCAGGGTGAGGTGCTGCTGCACGAGCTGGCCGCCCTGCCGAGCTGGGAACCGCAGGACCACAGTCGTGCCGAATCGATGCTCCGTCCGCCGACCGCGCGCGCCTCCGCCGTGGACGGCGAGACCGTGTTCCTGGGAAGGACCTACCGGTGACATTCGGAGGAGAACTGAGCGCCCAGCTGGCCACCGCGTGCCTCGGCATCGGCCTGGTCTTCGCGCTGCTCTGCTATCTCACCACGAACCTCTCGCCAGGCGGGATGATCACGCCGGGCTGGATCGCGCTCGCGCTGATCGAGGACCCGCTCCAGGCTGCGGTGATCGTGGTCATGACCGTCGTCACCTACGCCCTCACGCGGCTGATGCAGCGCATGGTGATCCTCTACGGCAAACGCCTCTTCGCCGCGATCGTCCTGCTCAGCGTCCTCCTCCAGATGACTCTGTTCGTGATCGTCCAACGGGACCTGCCGCTGCTCTTCGCACACCAGACCCTGGGCTTCGTGGCACCGGGGCTGATCGCCTACCAGCTCGTGCGCCAGCCGCCGAAGGCGACAGTGCTGGCCACCGTCATGGTCACCGTCATCACCTACGGGGTGGCGTTCAGCGGCGTCGTGGCCGGCTTCGTGCCGGTCACCTGAGGCCCCACACCGACGAGGAACAGGCATGAACTACCGGACTTACTCCCGCAGCCGCGCCATGCTGATGACCGTCGCCGCCTTCGCTCTGCTGAGCGGCGGCAGCACCTTCGCCTACGTCATCGCCCGGCACAGCGCGGCGGATCCGATCGAGCTGAGCCTCGGGGCGCAGGCCGCGCAGGCCGCCGTGACCAGCGGCTCCGGCTACAGCTACCGACGGTTGGCCGCACCGAACCGGACGCAGATGGTCGACGCCAAGGGCAAGACCGTCGCGATCATGACCGACGGTGCCCGCACTGTGCACATCAGCGGCCCGAAGCGGACGTTCGCCGAGTCGCGGTTCACCAAGGCCAAGGTCCCCGCCGAGCTCTGGGTACGACTGGCACCACGGGAGTGGCGGGCGGGTGCCGAGAAGGAGAAGTGGTTCACCGACTGG
The DNA here is from genome assembly GCF_040642735.1 of Micromonospora sp. NPDC047753. Lineage (NCBI taxonomy): Bacteria > Bacillati > Actinomycetota > Actinomycetes > Micromonosporales > Micromonosporaceae > Micromonospora > Micromonospora sp. NPDC047753. Next base: position 10,251 of record NZ_JBEYSL010000151.1, read on the forward strand.
TTCCGTAAGGCCCGTACCGACCGCTCGCCCGACGTGCTGGCGGTGGCCCGGGAGTACACCTACGTCGCCGTGCCGAAGAAGGACGCGAAAGGCCGGCAGTACTCCGGCGACGCCGCCTTCGGGCCTCTGTCGGACATCGACCCGGACGGTCGCGCCGAGAACTCCGACTTCTACGACTACCTCGGCGTGTCGTGGGAGTTCCCCGACAAGAAGGAGAAGCCGACGGCGTCGCACATCCGCAGCCTGGACTGCTCGGGCTTCCTGCGCATGGTCTACGGCTACCGGATGGGCTACCCGCTCCTCGGCACGAACAACGCCGGCCCCGGCCTGCCCCGGCGGGCGACCGCGATGGCCTCGGTGGGACCAGGGGCCCTGCTGATGCCGAACACCGGCAAGCGGGCCCGGGAGCTGGATCGGCTGCTCCCCGGCGATCTCCTGTTCTTCAACGCCGGGCCGGTGCAGGGCGCGAACATCGAGCACTCCGGCATGTACCTCGGCGTCGACGACCGGGGACACCACAGGTTCATCTCGAGCCGTACCACCGCGAACGGCCCGACCATGGGTGACCTGGGTGGGGAGTCCATCCTGGACGGCACCGGCTACTGGGCCCTGCGCTGGCGGACGGCCCGCCGGATCTGACCTCGACGGCGACCCTGCGACGGGTCAGGCCACGGCGAGCTGCGCCGCGAGCACGTCCGCGACACGGCCACGGGCCTCGGCGTCCCGCCGGACCGACCAGCTCAGCTCCAGGTGGACGAAGACCGCTTCCAGCTCCGCCGCGGCCCGGCCCTGCTGGTTGGTCTTACCCTCAAGCTGGCCGCACTTCCGCACCCACGCCCGACAGGTGTTCAGCCCGGCCCCGGAGAGGCCGTCCGCGATCCGGCGGGCCACCGGGGTCACCGGAGCCGACCCCGTCGACACCACCGCGTCGGACGTGGGCAAATTCCGGTCGGCGAAGCCGTGCAGTTGGATCTGGTCGAGGTCGTTCCTGGCGAACTCGGCCGCCAGGGTGTGGAACAGCGAGCGGTCGTTGTGGGCGACGTCCGCGTCGCTGTCGGCGGCCTGCCGGTGTGCCCCGGCGACGAGCAGCACGCTTGCCGGCGTCTTCCGGTAGACGGCCAGGCCCAGCTTCTCCGTGTTGATGTCGAAGCCGGGGTGCGGCACCTCGATCACCGTGCGTGGGGCGGTGCCCCGGTCCACCAGCACGGCACCCCAGGAACGATCGTCCGACCCATCGGCGAGGTAGAGCGAGAACGGCCGGTCGGTGACCGGGTCCGTACCATGATGAGCCCGGAAGCCGAGGTCACCGAAGACCTGATCCAGGTCGTTGGCGGCAGTCGGCTCGGTGACCAGCGACCGCGCTGCCCGCCGGGCCGTCGCCCGCTCCTCCGTGTCCGGGTCACGGTAGGGGTTGTCCCGGGAGAGGCCAGCGGTCAGCTCATCGATCAGCACCTCGGGATCGGGCCCTCGCTGCTGTTCGGATGTCGGCTTGGCGTCGGCGCACGCCCCCGAAACGAGCAGTGCCAGCGTCGCCGCGGCGATCAGCCCGCGGCGAGTTGAACCCGCGGCCGGAAGCGGTGTACGCACCCGTGCAGGCTAGCCGATCACCCCCGGGTGCCTTCCGGCTCGGCCGGCTGGCCCGGTCAGACCCGGGCCAGCCCGAGCGCGCGCACATCCACCGCCACGTCGGGGCCGTAGGACTCGACGAGGCGGCGCTCGAAAGCGTCCGCGTCGATCGTGTATTCCTGTGGACCCTCGACCTCCAAGACGTGCGCCGCCAGAACACAGCCGACCTGCGCCGCCCGCTCGATGGGCAGGTCTGCGGCGAGCGCGGCGAAGAAGCCGGCCCGGAAGCCGTCGCCGACGCCTGTCGGGTCGACGATGTCGCCCACCCGGGCCGCCGGCACCAGGACGTCGCCGTCCCGCCCGGTGATCCGTACCCCGTTGGCGCCCAGCGTCACGACCCGCACGCCCACGCGGCGCAGGATGTCGTCTTCGCTGAGCCCGGTCTTCGACTCCAGCAGCGCCGCCTCGTACTCGTTCGTCAACAGGTAGCCAGCGCCGTCGATCATCGCCTCGATGTCGGCCGACGGCATCCGGGCCAACTGCTGTGACGGGTCGGCGGCGAAGGGCAGGCCCAGCCGACGGCAGGCGGCGGCGCGGGCGAGCATCGTGTCCGGGTTCTCCGCGGCGACGATGACGAGCCCGAGCCCTCCGGCACGCTCGGCGACACCGTCGAGGCTGATCCGGTCGGGCTCGCCCATCGCGCCGGGATAGAACGATGCGATCTGGCAGAGGTCGGTGTCGGTGGTGCAGATGAACCGGGCGGTGTGGGCGATGGAGCTGACCTGCACCTCCGAGCAGTCGACCCCGTGCCGCTCCAGCCAGCTGCGGTAGTCGCCGAAGTCACCACCGACCGCGCCGAGCAGCACCGGCCGGTGCCCGAGTTGAGCGAGCCCGAAGGCGATGTTGGCGGCGACCCCGCCGCGCCGGACGACCAGGTCGTCGACGAGGAACGAGAGCGAGACGCTGTCGAGGCTTCCGGCGATGAGTTGCTCGGCGAACCGCCCCGGAAAGCGCATCAGATGGTCGGTCGCGATCGAGCCGGACACGGCGATCATGCGGAGGGGCCCTCTCAGTAGCGGTAGTGGTCGGGCTTGTAGGGCCCTTCGACCGGGACGCCGAGGTAGCTGGCTTGTTCCTTTGTCAGTTCGGTGAGGCGGACACCCAGCGCGGAGAGGTGGAGTCGGGCCACCTTTTCGTCCAGGTGCTTGGGGAGAGTGTGGACACCGATCGGGTACTGGTCGGTCCTGGTGAACAGCTCGATCTGCGCGATGGTCTGGTTGGCGAAGCTGTTCGACATCACGAAGCTCGGATGCCCGGTGGCGTTGCCCAGGTTCAACAGCCGGCCCTCGGACAGCACGATGATCGAGTGGCCGTCGGCGAACCGCCACTCATCCACCTGCGGCTTGACGGTGATCCGCTCGACATCGTCGCGTTTCGCGAGACCTGCCATGTCGATCTCGTTGTCGAAGTGGCCGATGTTTCCCACGATCGCCTGGTGCTTCATCCGCGCCATGTGCTCGTTGGTGATCACGCTGAGGCAGCCCGTCGCGGTTACGAAGATGTCCGCGGTCTCGACCACGTCGTCGATGGTTGCGACCTGGTAGCCGTCCATCGCCGCCTGGAGGGCGCAGATGGGATCCACCTCGGTCACGATGACCCGCGCACCCTGACCACGCAGACTCTCGGCGCAGCCCTTGCCGACGTCGCCGTAGCCGAACACCACGGCGACCTTCCCGCCGATCAGCACATCGGTGGCCCGGTTGATCCCGTCGATCAGCGAGTGCCGGCAGCCGTACTTGTTGTCGAACTTGCTCTTGGTCACCGAGTCGTTCACGTTGATCGCCGGGAAGAGCAGGCACCAGCCGTGGTCGGGCCGGTCCGGAGCGGACTGGGCGGT
>NZ_JBEYSL010000152.1:0-13688 GCF_040642735.1 Micromonospora sp. NPDC047753
TCCGATCTGGCCGCTTCCCCTTCGGGGCCCGTGCTGGCCGCTTCCCCTTCGGGGCCCGTGCTGGCCGCTTCCCCTTCGGGGCCCGTGCTGGCCGCTTCCCCTTCGGGGAAGTGACACGCGGTGGCCTGGTTGCCGCCGTCACGCGGGATCAGCGCGGGCTCCTCGGTGGCGCAGATGTCCTGCGCCTTCCAGCACCGGGTGCGGAACCGACAACCCGACGGCGGGTCCAGCGGGGTGGGCACGTCACCGGTCAGCCGGATCCGCCCCGCCGGGCCGAGCTGGGTGACGTCCGGGATCGCCGAGAGCAACGCCCGGGTGTACGGGTGCTGTGGGCGCTCGTAGATGTCCGCCCGGTCGCCGATCTCGACGATCCGACCCAGGTACATGACCGCGACCCGCTGGCAGAAGTGCCGGACCACGGCCAGGTCGTGCGCGATGAACACGAAGGCCAGGCCAAGATCGCGTTGCAGGTCGCGCAGCAGGTTGACGACCTGCGCCTGGATCGAGACGTCCAGCGCGCTCACCGGCTCGTCAGCGACGATCAGCTTCGGCCGCAGGGCCAGCGCGCGGGCGATGCCGATGCGCTGGCGTTGACCACCGGAGAACTCGTGCGGGTACCGGTTGTAGTGCTCCGGGTTCAGCCCGACCAGCTCCAGCAACTCCTGGACACGGGCCTTGATGCCACCCGGCGGCTTGATTCCGTTGACCTGTAGCGGCATCGCCACGATCCGGCCCACCGTGTGCCGGGGGTTCAGCGACGCGTACGGGTCCTGGAAGATGATCTGGAGTTCCTGGCGCAGCGGGCGCAACTCCCGGCGGCCGGCGTGCGTGATGTCCCGCCCGTCGAACTCGATGCTGCCGCTCGTCGGTTCCAGCAGCCGCACCAGCATCCGACCGGTGGTGGTCTTGCCGCAGCCCGACTCCCCCACCAGGCCGAGCGTCTCGCCCGGGCGCACGTCGAAGTCGAGCCCGTCGACCGCCCGCACCAGACCGGTGGAGCGCAGCCCCTGGCGTACCGGGAAGTGCTTGCTCAGGCCGCGTACCCGCAGCAGTGGTTCATCGGTCATCTCCACAGTCCTCTGTTCGGGACTGCGGTACTCCGCTGCGCTACGTTCCTCGCCCTCACACAGCCACCCCCACTCGTGCGATGTCCTCGGCGTAGAACGCGGCGCGCTCCTCCGCGCTCAGGTGACAGGCGACCAGGTGGCCATCGGCCCCGGCTGGGCGCAGCTCGGGCACCTCGGTGCGGGAGCGGCTGCCGGCGCGGTCCGCGTACCGGCAGCGCGGGTGGAACGCGCAGCCCGACGGCAGGTTGATCAGGCTGGGCGGGTTGCCGGGGATGGGCACCAGGTCCGCGTCCGCGTCGCCGTGCAGCGACGGCACGCTGGAGAGCAACCCCCAGGTGTACGGATGCTGCGGCGCACGGAGCACCTGCTCGACGCTGCCCCGCTCGACGGCCCGCCCGCCGTACATGACCAGCACGTCGTCGGCGACCTGGCCGACCACGCCGAGGTCGTGGGTGATCAGGATGATCGCGGAGTGGAACTCGGCCTGGAGGTCGGCGAGCAGGTCCAGGATCTGCGCCTGCACTGTGACGTCCAACGCGGTGGTCGGCTCGTCGGCGATCAGCAGCGCCGGGTCGTTGACCAGGGACATCGCGATCATCGCCCGCTGGCGCATGCCGCCGGAGAACTCGTGGGCGTACTGGTCGAAGCGACGCGCCGGCTGCGGGATGCCGACCCGGTCCAGCATGTCGACAGCACGCTGGCGGGCCTCGCGCCGGTTGGCCTTCGGGTGGTGCACCCGGTACGCCTCGGCGATCTGCCGGCCCACCGTGTAGTACGGGTGCAGAGCCGACAGTGGATCCTGGAAGATCATCGCCATGTCCCGGCCGCGCAGCCGGCGTACCTCCTCGTCGGCGAGGCCGACCACCTGCCGGCCACCCAGGGAGATCTCCCCGGTGATGGTGGTCCGTTTCGGGTCGTGCAGGCCGAGAATCGCCAGCGAGGTGACGCTCTTGCCGGAGCCGGACTCACCCACGATGCCGAGGGTGCGGCCCCGCTCGACGGCGAACGACACCCCGTCGACAGCGCGCACCACGCCGTCCTCGGTGTCGAACCGGACCCGAAGATCACGCACCCGCAGGTAGGCGTCCTGGTCGGAGCGCTGCGCCGGCACGGCGGGACGGTCGTCCGGGTCCCCGGACGGCGAGGGTTCCGAGCTGTCCACGGCCACCTCCCTCAGTGACGAAGAGAACTTACAGCAAAGTCCCGAGGGTGAAAATAAGCTACGAAGTCGGCACGTGTCAGCGGGCCCGAGCGTAACGAGTCGGCATCGGCCCCGCACCCCCGTCACCTCGCCATCCACGCCCATTCATGGCCATGGACGCACGTGAAGTGCGACGATTGGCGGAGCAGCCAGCAGAGGATGCCCGTGGCACGAGGCGGAGGTGACGATGACCGCGGCGGTGTTCAACCACGAAGGCCCGTGGACCGAAGAGGAGTACCTCGCCCTCGGCGAGACGCAGCAACGCGTCGAACTCTTCGACGGGAGCCTTCACGTGACCCCAGCCCCCACCCCCCGGCACCAAAACATCTCGGGCGAACTACGCGCGATTCTGCGAGGCCCGGTTCGCGAAGCCGGCCTGCACGTTCTGGAAGCGGTGAACGTCCGGCTCAGGCCGGGTCGGATTCCGATCCCCGATCTCGTCATCACCAGCCCGATCGACTTCGACGAGCTCAACGTCGAGGCGAGTGACGTGCGGCTGGTGTGCGAAATCATCTCGCCGAGCAACGCGTCCACCGACAAAGTCCTCAAGATGCACTACTACGCCGCCGCCGGCATCGAGTGGTATCTCCTGGTCGAGCAGGACAGCGGCACTGTGCATCTGTACCGGCGGCGGGGCGGTCACTACACCGAGCAGTCCGTGACCAGACCGGGAGAGGTGTTGGAGCTGACTGAGCCGGTGAAGGCCACCATCCGGCCGGAGGAACTGCTCCCCTGACGGGTGTCGGTCCGCTGGCCTAGGGTCGGTCCATGACCGAGTTCGACGCGGCCGCCGCCGCCGTCCAGGCCGCCCTCGACGCGGGCGCCCGGTACGCCGACGCCCGGGTGATGCACCGCCGCTACGAGTCGATGACCGCGCGCAACGGTGACGTGGAGGAACTGACCCAGGACGAGAGCATCGGGCTCGGGGTCAGAGCGCTGGTCGGGGCGAGTTGGGGCTTCCACGCCGTACCCGATCTGTCGGACGCCGCCGCCCGCGACGCCGGCCGGCGCGCGACGCGGACCGCCATGGCGAGCGCGCGGGTGCCGGGCCCTTCGGTCGACCTGATGCCGGTCCAGGCTGTCACCGCGAGCTGGGCCTCCGGCTGCCAGATCGACCCGCTCGGGGTGCCGCTGTCCGACAAGGGCGATCTGCTGGTCGACGCGACCCGCACGATGGCCGAGCACGGCGCGGACCTGGCCGAGGGCCTGTACCAGATCTGGGACACCGCGAAGTGGTTCGTCTCCAGCGAGGGCCACCGGATCGACCAGCGCATCCGCGAGTGCGGCGGCGGCATCTCGGCCACCTCGATCGGCGACGGCGAGACGCAGCGCCGCTCCTGGCCGAGCTACCGCGGGCAGTACGGCACCACCGGGTGGGAGCTGGTCGAGTCGCTGGACCTGGCCGCGCACGCCGCGCAGATCGCCGAGGAGTCCCGGGCGCTGCTCACCGCGCCGGCCTGCCCGGCCGGCGAGACAGACCTGATCCTCGGCGGTGAGCAGTTGGCCCTGCAGATCCACGAGTCGGTCGGTCACGCCATCGAACTGGACCGGATCCTGGGCTGGGAGGCGGCCTTCGCCGGCACGTCCTGGCTGGACCTGGCCCAGCTCGGCTCGCTGCGTTACGGCTCGGAGCTGATGAACATCACCATCGACCCGACGATCCCGGGTGCGCTGGGCAGCTTCGGTTTCGACGACGAGGGCTCCCCGGCGGTCAAACGGGACGCGGTCCGGGACGGCCGCTGGGTGGGCGTGCTCGCCGGCCGGGACTCCGCAGCCATGGCCAGCCTCGACTACGGCGGCAGCGTACGGGCCGACGGGTGGGCCCGGCTGCCGATGGTGCGGATGACCAACGTCGGCCTGGAACCCGGCCCGCACACGCTGGAGGAGATCATCGCGGCCACCGACGACGGCGTGTTGATGGACCTCAACCGGTCCTGGTCGATCGACGACAAGCGGCTCAACTTCCAGTTCGGGTGCGAGGTCGGCTGGGAGATCAAGAAGGGGCGGCGGGGGCGGATGCTGCGCAACCCCACGTACACCGGGATCGGCCCCCTGTTCTGGCGCTCGATGGACATGCTCTCCAGCGAGACGGTCTCCTGGGGCACGCCCAACTGCGGTAAGGGCCAGCCCGGCCAGATCGGGCACACCGGCCACCCGGCCGCGCCGGCCCGGTTCCGCAACGTCCGCGTGGGGGTGTCAGCGTGAGCGCGAGGAGTGAGCCGGGTTTGCGAGCCCCGCAGTCGCGAACGAAAGGTGGCTCAGCGTGAGCGCGAGGAGCGAGGTCGAGCTGGCGGGGCAGGTGGTGGAGCTGGTTCGGCGTCTTGGCGGTCCGGCCGCGCAGGCCGAGGCGGTGGTGACGCGGGCGGACCTGGCGCTGACCCGGTTCGCCAACTCGGGCATCCACCAGAACGTCTCCGAGTCCACCGTCGGGGTCCGGCTCCGGGTGCACGTCGACGGTCGGACGGCTGCCGGTGGCGGGAGCGTGGTCACCGCCGACGGGTTGTCCGGTCTGGTGGAGCGCACCCTGGCCGCGGCGCGGCTCTGCCCGCCCGACCCGGGCTGGCCAGGGCTTACCCTGCCCATGCCCACGCCGGACGCCCCGCCCGTCGACGAGGCCACCGCGCACGCTGAGCCGGATCAGCGGGCCGATCGGGTGCGGGCGTTCGTGGCCGCCGCCGGGGGCCTCAGCACCGCCGGTTACTGCCGCACCGCGCACCGCTCGTCGGCGTTCGCCAACTCGGCCGGGCACTCGGCGTACGGCCGCTCGGTGGAGGCGGCGATGGACGGCATCGCCCGCCTCGATGGCGCCGACGGGGTGGCCCGGCGCAGCGCCGACCGGCTGTCCGACCTCGACGGCGCCGAGTTGGGCGCGCAGGCGGCCGCGAAGGTGCGGGCGGCGGCCGACCCGGTCGAGCTGCCGCCGGGGCACTACGAGGTGGTGTTCGAGCCGGCCGCGGTGGCGGACCTCCTGCAGAACCTGTCGTTCTTCGGCTTCAACGGCAAGCGGTACGCCGAGCGGCAGTCGTTCGCCGAGCCGGGCGCGGCCCAGTTCGACAGGGCGGTGACAGTGGTGGACGACCCGCTGGGCGGGTCCGGGTTGCCGTTCGACGCGGAGGGCACCGGCCGACGGGCGCTGACGCTCGTCGAGGCGGGCACCACCCGTGCGGTGGCGCACGATCGCCGGACCGCTGCCGAGGCGGGCGCGGAGTCCACCGGGCACGCGGTCGCTGGGGGTGCAACCTGGGGCCCGATGCCCCGCAACCTGCGGCTGACCGGCGCGGTGGCGGGTCCGGCCAGTGCAGTGGGCCGGAGCACCACCGGCGCGGCGGCCGGGGCGGTCGGCGACGCGGACACCGCCGCGTTGGTGGCCGGTGTACGCCGAGGGCTGCTGGTCACCGATCTCTGGTACACCCGGGTGCTCGACCCGAAGAGCCTCGTCGTCACCGGCTTGACCCGCAACGGCGTCTGGCTGATCGAGGACGGCACTGTCGTCCGGGCGGTCCGTGACCTGCGGTTCACCGAGTCGTACCCGCGGGCGCTCGGGCCGGGGGCGGTGCTCGGGCTCGGCGCGCGGGCGGTGCGCCAACCGGACCGGGTGGACGGTGCCTGGTGGGCGGCGCCGTCGCTGCGGCTGGCGTCGTGGCACTTCACCGGAGGTGCCTCCGGCTGAGCGTGGCGACGAGGCGCGGCAAATCTGCGTACCCGGGGGCTTTTCCGCAGGCCAGACACACGGGACACTCCCTTGCGCGGACGGCTCGCGGAGATCGGCGTAACGTGTGTCACTTAGCTGCGTCGGTCGATCCGGCGTGGTCGTTGGTGTGCGCATGACGTGGCAGCGGGTGCGGGTTCGCCGGTCCGCGTGCCGACCGGAGAGAGACCAGCCCGCCCGTACGGGCCCGTCGAGGAGACGACTCGAATGACTTCAACGGCAACGAGGCCGAAGGGGGCGCGGGCGCGCGCCGCCATCGCGGCGAAGACGTTGCGTACCGACCGATGGTGGTTCGCCCCGCTGATCACCGTGATCGGGCTCAGCGCCTGGGTCGCGTACGCGACGGTCCGGGTCTTCATGCACAAGTGGTACTGGGTGGACCAGTTCCACTACCTGACCCCGTTCTACTCCCCGTGCGTGACCGACCGGTGTGTCGAGGAAGCCTCGCACTTCGGCCGGTTCCTGCCCGGCTGGTGGATCATCCCGGACGCCGCGCTGACCCTGCCGTTCCTGCTGCTGTTCCGGCTCACCTGCTACTACTACCGCAAGGCGTACTACCGGTCGTTCTGGCTGTCGCCGCCGGCCTGCGCGGTCCCGGACGGGCACAAGGAGTACGGCGGTGAGACCCGTTTCCCGCTGCTCGGGCAGAACCTGCACCGCTACTTCTTCTACGCCGCCGCGATCATCTCGCTGATCAACACCTGGGACGCGATTCTCGCCTTCCACTCGCCGAAGGGCTTCGGCTTCGGGCTGGGCAACATCATCCTGCTGCTCAACGTGGTGATGCTCTGGGCGTACACGATCTCCTGCCACTCCTGCCGGCACATCATCGGCGGCCGGCTCAAGCACTTCTCCAAGCACCCGGTGCGGTACAAGGCCTGGACCTTCGTCTCGGCGTTGAACGTCCGGCACATGCAGCTCGCCTGGATCACCCTCGGCACCCTGGCGCTGGCCGACTTCTACATCATGGCGCTCGCTGCCGGCTGGTTCTCCGACCTGCGGTTCATCAACTAAAGGGCCCCTGACATGACCACAACCACTCGCATCGAACGACACCACTACGACGTCGTCGTCATCGGGGCCGGCGGCGCCGGTCTGCGCGCGGCGATCGAGGCCCGGCTGGCCGGCAAGAAGACCGCGATCATCTCCAAGTCGCTGTTCGGCAAGGCGCACACGGTGATGGCCGAGGGCGGCGCCGCCGCCGCGATGGGCAATGTGAACAGCCGGGACAACTGGCAGGTGCACTTCCGCGACACCATGCGCGGCGGCAAGTTCCTCAACAACTTCCGGATGGCCGAGCTGCACGCGAAGGAGTCGCCGCAGCGGATCTGGGAGCTGGAGACGTACGGTGCGCTCTTCGACCGCACCAAGGACGGCAAGATCTCGCAGCGCAACTTCGGTGGCCACGAGTACCCGCGCCTGGCGCACGTTGGTGACCGGACCGGGTTGGAGCTGATCCGCACCCTCCAGCAGAAGATCGTCTCGCTTCAGCAGGAGGACCAGCGGGAGTTCGGCTCGTACGACGCCCGGATCAGGGTGTTCTCCGAGACGACCATCACCGAGCTGCTGCTCGACGGTGACCGGGTGGCCGGCGCGTTCGGCTACTACCGCGAGTCGGGCGAGTTCATCCTCTTCGAGGCGCCGGCGGTCGTGCTGGCCACCGGCGGCGTCGGGCGCTCCTACAAGGTCACCTCGAACTCCTGGGAGTACACCGGGGACGGGCACGCGCTGGCGCTGCGCGCCGGGGCGACGCTGATCAACATGGAGTTCCTCCAGTTCCACCCGACCGGCATGGTCTGGCCGCCCTCGGTGAAGGGCATCCTGGTCACCGAGTCGGTGCGCGGTGACGGCGGCGTCCTGAAGAACTCCGACGGCAAGCGGTTCATGTTCGACTACGTCCCCGACGTCTTCCGCAAGCAGTACGCGGAGACCGAGGAGGAGGCGGACCGCTGGTACACCGACCCGGACAACAACAGGCGCCCGCCGGAGCTGCTGCCGCGCGACGAGGTGGCCCGGGCCATCAACAGCGAGGTCAAGGCCGGCCGGGGTTCCCCCGCCGGTGGCGTCTTCCTGGACATCGCGAGCCGACGTTCGGCCGACGAGATCCGCCGCCGGCTGCCGTCGATGTACCACCAGTTCAAGGAGCTGGCCGACGTCGACATCACGGCCGAACCGATGGAGGTCGGCCCGACCTGCCACTACGTGATGGGCGGCGTTGAGGTCGACCCGGATTCGGGTGCGGCCTTCGGCCACGTACGCGGGCTGTTCGCCGCCGGTGAGGTCTCCGGTGGCATGCACGGCTCCAACCGCCTCGGTGGTAACTCACTGTCCGACCTGTTGGTCTTCGGCAAGCGGGCGGGCGGGCACGCGGCCAGCTACGCCGACGGGCTGACCGCCCGACCGAAGGTGGCCGTGAACGAGGTCGAGGCGGCCGTGGAGACCGCCCTCGCGCCGCTGCAACGGGACACCGGCGAGAACCCGTACACCCTTCAGCAGGACCTCCAGGCGGTGATGGGGGATCTGGTGGGCATCATCCGCCGGGAGGGTGAGCTGGCCGACGCGCTGGTCCGGCTCGCCGAGCTGCGTGAGCGGGTGGCCAAGGTGAGCGCGGCCGGCGGCCGACGCTACAACCCGGGCTGGCACCTGGCCCTGGACCTGCGCAACATGCTGGTGGTCTCGGAGTGCACCGCGAAGGCGGCGCTGGAGCGGCAGGAGTCGCGCGGCGGGCACACCCGGGAGGACTACCCGACGATGGAGCCGAAGTGGCGGCAGGTCAACCTGGTCTGCGCGCTGGACGGCGACACCGTGCAGCTGACCCGCAAGCCGCTGCCGAAGATGCGGTCGGAGCTGATCGGCCTCTTCGACCGGGCCGAGCTGGCCAAGTACCTCACCGACGAGGAGCTCGCCGACTTCGACGCCCTCGTTGACGACGCTGGAGAGGCGGACAACCGATGAGCGCGAAGCGTCAGTTCCGGATCTGGCGGGGCGACGAGAGCGGCGGCGACCTCCAGGACTACATGGTGGAGGTGAACGAGGGCGAGGTCGTCCTCGACGTCATCCACCGTCTGCAGGCCACCGATGCGCCCGACCTGGCCTGCCGGTGGAACTGCAAGGCCGGCAAGTGCGGCTCCTGCTCGATGGAGATCAACGGCAAGCCGCGGCTGGGTTGCATGACGCGGATGTCGACCTTCGGCGACGACGAGACCGTCACGGTCACCCCGCTGCGCACCTTCCCCGTCATCCGGGACCTGGTCACCGACGTCTCGTTCAACTACGAGAAGGCACGGGAGACCCCGGCGTTCGCCCCTCCGACAGACGTGGCTCCGGGCGACTACCGGATGCAGCAGGTCGACGTGGAGCGCTCGCAGGAGTTCCGTAAGTGCATCGAGTGCTTCCTGTGCCAGACGGTCTGCCACGTGATCCGCGATCACGAGGAGAACAAGCAGGCGTTCTCCGGCCCGCGGTACTTCATCCGGGCGGCCGAGCTGGACATGCACCCGTTGGACGCCCGGACCGACCGCAAGGAGTACGCGCAGGCCGAACAGGGCCTCGGCTTCTGCAACATCACCAAGTGCTGCACCGAGGTCTGCCCCGAGCACATCAAGATCACTGACAACGGGATCATCCCCATGAAGGAACGGGTCGTCGACCGCAGGTACGATCCCCTTGTGTGGCTTGGTAGCAAGATCTTCCGTCGGGGCGAGACGCCCCAGACCAGCGTGACCACCGCCCGTCCGGGCTCGGCGACGCCGGGCTCCGCCCGGGGTGGGGTGCACTCGCACGCGGGTGGCTCCCACGACTCGCAGGCTGAGGCGCAGGCGCAGAGCGGCGTCAACTGGCACCGGGAGGTGCCCCACCCGACCGCTCCGGCGGTCGACGACCGGGGCAAGCTGCCGCTGACCGAGCTCACCTTCGACCGGGCCGCCGCGCCGTCTCCGTTCGGCGACGACGTGACCTTCCCGCTGCCTCCGGAGCACCTCAACTTCGCTCACCCGGAGCAGGACAACAAGCACTGACCACCTGAACAACAACGGGGGCCGTGGCAGCTGCCACGGCCCCCGTCCCACTTTCCGGCCCCCGGCCCCCGGCCCGGCCCGGCCCGGCCCGGCCCGGTGATCATGAAGTTATTGCCCTCCTGCGCGGCGTGTCATGGCAATAACTTCATGATCAACGAGGGTTGCGCAGGAGGAGGGGGCGGAGGGCGGCCACGATGGGGGCGTCGGCGGGGAGCCAGGTGACCGAGTCCAGTTCGTCGGCCGTGAGCCAGCGGAGCGCCTCGTGCTCCAGCGCCTGTGGCTGGTCGCCGCCGAGCAGGCGGGCCGCGTACACCTTGAGCACCGAGCGGCCGTGCGCCATCCGTACGTTGCGACCGACCCGGTCGCCGATCTCGACGCGTACGGCCAGTTCCTCGGCGCACTCCCGGATCAACGCGTCGGTTTCGGCCTCCCCCGGCTCGACCTTTCCGCCCGGAAACTCCCACATGCCCGCCACCTCGGGTGGGGCGGAACGCGCACAGGCGAGCACCCGCCCATCCCGGATGATCGCCGCACCGACGATCACCTTCAGGTCCCGTCGTTCGGCCTGCCCGCCATCATTCGCCCGTTCGGTCCGCACGGGCGTCCAGGGTGCCAGATCAATCGGCGGTTTGGGTACCGTAGCCGTCCGCTAGGCCAGCAAGACACGGAAGTGTGGGCGTGGACACCCCCTCCGAGCAGCGGGAGACTAGGGGGCACCGACAAGACACGGGATGGCGACGATTTGGCCACAAGCCGGCAACGGCGCTTGGGGGGTGCGGTGATGCGCGTGCTGTTCAACAGCAGGGCCAAGCACGACTACCTTTCCGACGCGTTGACCTTGCTATCTGGTTGGACGCGCGAGGGCGAGCAGATCCGACGGACGCTCGTGATCGACGATACCCAACACGCCGCACTAACTGAACGGGTCAAGGTCGTCGCGGATGCGCTGCATCTGCGGCCCGAGATCAGCCGCCGGGCCGACAGCACCCAGATCCGGGTCGGGCACGGCAGCGGCGAGCCGCTGACCGAGGGCGAGGTGCTGTTGGCCGCCCGCATCGAGGACGCCTACCGGGCGGTCACCGAGGCCTGACGACCGTCTCCGCATCCGACCCGGCGTCCTGCGGGTACCAGCGCAGCTCCACCGAGTTGCCGTCCGGGTCCCGCACGTAGATCGAGGTCGCCGAACCGCGCGCGCCGAACCGGCTGACCGGCCCGGTCAGCACTGTGAAGACCTTCGACTCGATCACCTGCGTCCAGTTCAGTGGAGCCACCACGAGGCAGAAGTGGTCGACGTTCGCGCCCTGCGGCTCACCGCGGACGAGGTCGATGATGCTGTCGGGGCTGATCCGCACCGACGGGAACGGGACGGTGCCCGCACGCCACTCGTCGACCCGTACCGGTGCCAGCCCGAGCCCGTCGCAGTAGAAGCTCAGGGACCGTTCCACGTCGGCGACGGTCAGCACCAGGTGGTCGAAACCGGTTACCCGCACCGCGCTCACGCCGGCCGGGTAGTCGTCAATGCTCATGTCGGAGCCTTTCGTTCGGTCTTCGCTGCCGCGTTCACGATCCCCGGACGAGGAGCGCCGACCAAGACCTGATGCCGCTACGATCGTTGCCCACAGGTCAACGATGGGATTGTTGTGCTGGAGCGGTACGAGATCGCGACGTTCCTGACCCTCGCGGACGAACTGCACTTCGGCCGGACCGCCGAGCGGTTGACCGTCAGCACCGGCCGGGTCAGCCACATCGTGAAGAAGCTGGAGCGCCAGATCGGCGCACCGCTGTTCGCCCGCACCAGTCGGGTCGTCCGGCTCACCCCGATCGGCCGACAGTTGGCCGACGAGTTGGCCCCGCTGGTGGCAGGCATGGACGAGGCCGTCCGCCGCGCGGCCGACGCCGCCCGAGGCGTGACCGGGACGCTGCGGGTGGCGTTCCTCGGCGAGTGGACCGCGCCGGTACTGCTCCGGGCGGTGGCCCTGTTCGGTGAACGGCACCCCGACTGTCGGGTGGAAATGCACGAGGCGCAGTTGTCCACCACCCGGTCCGGGCTGCTCGACGGCTCGACGGACGTGTTGATCGCCTCGTACCCGTTCGACGGCATGGCCACCGGCCCGGCGCTGCTCTGCGAGGACCGGGTGCTCGCGGTGGCGGCGGGTCACCCGCTCAGCCGGGAACGGTCGGTGTCGGTGGAGGTGCTCGCCGACCACCCCGTGGTGCAGTACCCGACAGTGACCTCGGTGGAGTTCAAGCGGGACCGCACCCCGGAGCGCACCCCGTCCGGACGGGCGGTGCCGAGGGGGCCCGCCGGGAACACGTTCTCCGAGATGCTGTCCCTGGTCGCGCTGGGCCGGGGAGTCCTGCCGGTGGGCGAGCACACGAGGCGCTACTACCCGCGCCCCGACGTGGCGTATGTGCCCATCCACGACGCGCCACCGATCGAACGAGGGCCGGTCTGGCTGCCCAGCAACACCACCACCCGGGTACGCGAGTTCGTCCGTGCCGCGACCGACGCGAACCCCCGGTGAGGCACGCCGAGTTCCGCCACCACCGGCTGGTCCAGGTGTACGACGCCGAGTGCCGGTGGGGGCCGGACGACGACTTCTTCCGGACGGTGGTCGACGAGACCCCGGCCGTCCGGGTGCTCGACCTCGGCTGCGGCACCGGCCGGCTGACCGTTGCCCTCGCCACCGCCGGCCACACCGTCACCGGGGTGGACCCGGCCGGCGCGTCCCTGGCCGCCGCTCGCGCCAGGCCGGGTGGCGATCGGGTGACCTGGATCGAGGGCACCTCGGCGCTACTGCCGGAGCGGGCGTTCGACGTGGCGGTGCTGACCAGCCACGTCGCGCAGTTCTTCGTGGACGATGCGGAGTGGGCGCGTACCCTCGCCGACCTGGCCCGGGCGCTCGTGCCCGGCGGCCGGCTGGTGTTCGACGCCCGCGACCCGGCGGACCGTCGCTGGGAGCGGTGGAACCCGGTGGATTCGCAGCGGGTGGTCACGCTGCCCGACGGCGAGGTCCGCGCGTGGACCAAGGTCACCGGGGTACGCGACGGAGTGGTCGACTTCACCCACCACTACCACTTCGACGACGGGGAAGAACTGCTCAGCTCGGCGACCCTGCGCTTCCGCACCGAGGCCGAGTTGCGCGCCTCGTTGACCAGGGCGGGCTTCATCGTGGACCGGGTTCACGGGGGCTGGCACGGCGAGCCCGTCGGGCTCGGTGACGGCGAGTTCGTGGTCGTCGCCCGGGTGGGCGCGTTGGCGTCGGTTTCCTAACCTGGGGCACATGGCGAACATCGCGTACGACCGCAAGGAGCAGGTCCAGCAGATCGAGAGTGGCCTCCTCGAAGGCGAGCAGATCATCGCCGTCTACGACGCCGTCGGCACCGGTACCGGGTTCATCGGGCTGACCGACCGGCGCGTGATCATCCAGGACCGCTCGTTCGTCGGCAAGCGGTTCGCGATCACGAGCATCCCGTACTCGAAGATCACCAGCGTGAGCGTGGTCAGCAACAAGTCGTGGGGTGGCTCGTTCTTTTCCACCGGCGCCATCGCCATCCACGTCGGTACGCACACCTACGAGGTGGAGTTCCGTGGCGCGCAGAAGAGCCACCACGTGCACAACGTGATCCTGCACCACATCTCCTGACCACACGTCGCGTCGTGGGCCCGGCTGGCGTAATTGCCTTGCCGGGCC
>NZ_JBEYSL010000153.1:0-13626 GCF_040642735.1 Micromonospora sp. NPDC047753
GCCTTCCGCCCGGTCAGCCCCTCGCTCACCGAGATCTTCCGAGAGGTCACCCAGTGAACGTCACCCAGGCCACCCGGCTGGTCGCCGAACGCGAGATCCGGGTCAAACTGCGCGACCGCACCTTCCTGTTCGGCACGCTGTTCTTCCTGTTGATCGCCGCGGCCGGCACCATCCTGCCGCCGCTGTTCTCCGGCGGGCCGTCCACAGTGGCGGTGACCGAGAGCCTGGCCGCGCCGCTGCGCGCCGCCGGGCTGGAAGTCCGGGTCGTCCCCGATGACCGGGCCGCCGAGCAGGCCGTCCGCGACGACGACGTGGACGCTGCGGTGGTCACCGGGCCAGCCGTCCTGGCCATGGACGACGCCCCCGACGACGTGGTGACGGCCCTGAGCACCCAGCCGACCGTCCGCCTGCTCGACCCGGACGCTGTCGATCCGGTGGTGGCGTTCCTGGTGCCGTTCGTCTTCGCGTTCGTCTTCTTCATCACCTCGCAGACCTTCGGTGTGCAGATCGCGCAGAGCGTCATCGAGGAGAAGCAGACCCGGATCGTGGAGATCCTGGTCGCCGCCGTGCCGGTGCGGGCCCTGCTGGCCGGGAAGGTGGTGGCCGGGGCCATCCTGGCGTTCGCGCAGATCGCCCTGATCGCGCTGGTGGCGGTGCTCGGGCTGCAGATCGGCGACAGCGGAGGTCTGCTCAGCCTGCTCGCCCCGGCGATCGGCTGGTTCGTACCGTTCTTCCTGATCGGTTTCGTGCTGCTCGCCGCCATGTGGGCCGCGGCCGGCGCGCTGGCCAACCGGCAGGAGGACATCGCCGCCGTTTCGACGCCGGTGCAGCTCGCCGTCATGCTGCCGTTCTTCGCGGTCATCTTCCTGAACGACAACGCCACGGCGATGCGCGTGCTGTCCTACCTGCCGTTCTCGTCGCCCACGGCCATGCCGCTGCGGCTCTTCACCGGCGACGCGGCCGGCTGGGAGCCGATCGTCTCACTGCTCCTCCTGGTGCTCGCCGCCGGCGCGTTCCTCCTCGCCGGGGCCCGGGTGTACGAGGGGTCACTGCTGCGCACCAACGGCCGGACCTCGCTGCGCACCGCCTGGCGGGAGCGAGAGACGATCGGCTGAGCCAGCGGTCCGCCCCGCCCGGGCGTCGGTGTCCTGATCGGACGCCGGCGCCCGCTGCCGTACGGCACCGTGCCGAGCGCTGTTCGGTGGCCGCGAACAGCGCGAACACTCCTACGTTGAGCCGATCCTCACGGCAACGACCTGGTCGTCGCCGGTTTCCGGACCGGAAAGGCTCCCGATGTCCCCACCGATCACCGCACGGCAACTCCGCCGTCTGCTCAGCGTCGTGCTCGCTGTCGCGCTCGCCAGCACCCTCACCGCCCTCGTCCGCCCCGCGCCGGCCGCCGCGGCTCCGGGCGACCTCATCCTCAACGGCACGTTCGACACCGGCAGCACTCAGCCCTGGTGGACCCGGCTCGCCTCGACCAGCACCACTGTCAACGCCGGGCAACTGCGCGTCCGCACCAGCGCCACAGTGGGCAAGCCCGTCTGGGAGGACCTGGTCGGTCACTTCGAGTTCGGGGTGACGGCCGCGCAGCCGTACCGGTTGCAGTTCGACGCCTCGGCCGACGTCAGCCGCTCCCTGCGCGTCTCGGTCTCCCGGGCGGACACGCCCTTCACCTCCGCCGTCGACCAGAACGTCACGCTGACGTCCTCGATGAGCCGCTTCACCTTCGACTTCGTATCCCCGTTCGGCGACCCGAAGGCCGTGCTGCTGTTCCACTTCGGCGGCCAGACCGCCTCGACAGTCCGGTTGGACAACATCTCGCTCACCCCGCTGGCCGTGAACCCGGCCACCGACCCGATCCTGCACTGGAACGGTGTCCTGCTGGCCACCTACAAGGCGCTGGACCTGCCACCCACCTCCTCGTCGCGCGAGGCCGCCATCCTGCACGCGGCGATGCACGACGCCGCCGTCTCGGTCACCGGGGTCGGCAACCCCTACCGGGTACGAGTGCCGGTCAGCTACCCGGGCACCATGGACAACGTCGTCGCGCCGTCGGTGCACGCCGCCATCGACCGGGCCGCGTACGACGTGCTGACCGCCCTGTACGGCGGTCAGGGACAGTCCTACTCCGCGGCCCTCGCCGCCGCTGTCGCACTCCGACCGTCCGGGGTGAACGCCGCCGAGGTAGCCCGTGGTGACACCGTCGGTGCGGCGGCGGCCGCCGCCAACCTCCAGGCCCGCGCCAACGACGGCTTCGACAACCCCACCGCCTACCCGGTGCAGGAGAATGTGCCCGGCGCGTGGCGGCCGACAAACGGCAAGGCGGCGGTCAGCCCGAACTGGGGACTGGTGACCCCGTTCGCGCTCACCTCGGGCCGGCAGTTCCGGCCCGGCCTACCGGCCGGCGCCACCGGGTACGCCGACCTGCTCGGCAAGCAGGAGTACCGCACCCAGGTGCAGGAGATCCGCGACTACGGCGGTCGGACGTCGTCGCTGCGGACACCCGAGCAGACACAGATCGCGTTCTTCTGGGCCAACGACCTGGGAGGCACCTACAAGCCACCGGGTCAACTCTTCTCGCACACCCGGATCGTGTCGGAGCAGCGTCAGCTCGGCATCCTCGCCAACGCCCGGCTCTTCGGGCTGGTGGCCCTCGCCCTCGCCGACGCCGCCATCGCCGCCTGGGACGCCAAGTACCAGACGCCCATCGACCTGTGGCGGCCGGTGACGGCGATCGAGGCGATGGAGGGCCCCGGTTGGCAACCGCTGTCGAAGACCCGCGAGGGGGTGCCGTACACCCCGGCGTTCCCGGCCTACATCTCCGGGCACGCCACCTTCGCGGGCGCCTGGTCGGCGGTGATGAAGAGGTTCTTCGGCACCGATGCGATCGCCTTCGACGCCACGACGGACGACCCGCACGCCGTGGGCGTGGTGCGGCACATGACCGGCTTCGACCACGCCGCCGAGGAGAACGCGCTGAGCCGGATCTACCTCGGCGTGCACTACCGCTTCGACGCGGACGCCGGCCTCGCCACCGGCCGCTCGGTGGGCGCGTACGTCTTCGCCAACCGCCTGCGACAGTGAACCGTCGGTCCGGATGACCGACGCTCCCCGTCCGGTTCGTGGACCGGACGGGGAGCGGCACGCGTGACAGCTACGCCGCGCAGTTCCAGTGGCTGAAGTCGCCGGTACGGGACCAGACCTCCCGTGCCGCCCTGATGTTCCACGCCGCGTCGAGCGCCGTCTGGCGGTCGACGCCGAACCGGGACACCTCCATCTCGCTGAACTGGAACAACCCCCAGCGGCGCGATCCGTCCTCGACGACCTCCACCCGGTACGGGTCCAGGCCGGACAGGCAGCGCGCCACCTGCACCGCCCCGGCCGGGTCCTCCGGGAACGTCCGCCGCAGGTGTTTGCCGATCCGGTCCTCCGACCAGGTGGCGGGCACCGTGCGATCGCCCGCCAACTCGTCGAACAACCGCTCGTCCGCGGTGCCACTGACCGGCAGGCCGCCAAACGCCTGGAACACCATCACCCGGCTGGTGGTGTCCGGGCCGAACCAGCCGTCGACCGGGACGGTGAGTCCGTCGGCCACCAGATGTTCCTGGAGGCTCAGCACGCAGGGGCCGTACATGCCCTGGCGCAGCACCTCCGGGCAGCCGACGGTCGGCGAACTGTCGACTGTGGAAGGGGTGAGAGGTCGCAGCGCCCCGGTCGCCCCGACCGTCAGGACGCCGAGCACCGCCAGCAGCGCCAGCCGAAGCCAGCGACGGGCCGGCCAGGGCGCTTCGGGCCGCGGCGGAACCGAGCCGACGCTCGGGCGGATGTCCGCCGCGACGACGGTGGACGGGCCGGCAGGGGTCCGTTGCGCGTCGCTCTCCCCTCGACAGTGCTCGCCGAGGCGAGCTTCGAGGTCCCGCCGTGCCTCCAGCCACCTGTCGACCTCGACCGCAGGGGTGCCGCAGGCGGCCAGCAACGCGACGACGGTGCGTTCCCGGGGCAGCGTCGTCCGCCCCAGCATCGTCGCGAGGGTGCTCGGCGGCAGCCAGTGCCCGGCCGCCGAGGCTTGCCGGGCCAGTTCCCGATAGGTCAGACCGGAACGCCGCCGCACCTCCCTGAGCGACGCCACGTACTCCCCCGCCGTGGCCGCCTGCGGCACCGGATCCCGGACAGCGTCATCCATCGAATCTCCCCGTGTGGTTGGTGTGGTCCAGCCCGAACCCGTGCCGGCGCGAGCCGGTCGGCCGTACGCCGGTCAGCGGCGCGGCCATCGACAAAGACGTTAGGTAACCCGCTCGACCAGGACAATGCCCTGGTCACCGCGCTGGGCTGTCCGGGCAGCTCACAGCGGCTTGTCCGGATCCTGTCCGACCATGTCGGACAGTCACCGGGACCTGATTTGCCCTCGCGTCCGCGGTGTCTGGAGAATCGGGCGATGACCACGGGGGAGCTACGCCCGGACGACGCGTCCGACCCGGCCGAATTCATCGAGATGCTGCGCCAGCTCAAGGACCGGTCGGGACTCACCTACCGACAACTGGAACAGCGCGCCGCGTCGACGGGCGACGTCCTGGCCCGCAGCACCGCGGCGGACATCCTGCGACGGTCCACACTGCCACGCCCCGAGGTGGTGGCCGCGTTCGTGCGGGCGTGCGGCGCGGGAGAACAGGTCGAGACGTGGCTACGGGCCCGGCACCGCCTCGCGGCAGGTCAGTTGACCCCGCCGTCCCCGGCGGCGGACCCGCCACCGGTCGACCCGGTCACGACGGTGGCCCCGGAGCACTCTGGCCCGACCCGCCCACGCTGGTTCGCGCGCCCCGCGCCGGTGGCGCTGCTCGTCGTCGCCCTGCTGGCCACGCTCGGCGTGGGCTTCTGGATCGAACGACGCGACGACGAACAGGGGAAGACCGCCCACACCACCGATCCGACCGCGTCGGCGGCTGACGGTGCCCGTTCGCCGAGCGCGGGGCTCAGCCAGATCCGCCCCGCCCGCAGCCCGCACCTCTGCCTCACCGAGGGCCGCGACCGCACCGGCCAGTACACGAAGGAGATAGCTGTGCAGCGGCCCTGCACGGAGGCCACCCCACCGGACACCTCGCTCGAACCGGTGGCCGACGGGATGTTCTTCATCCACTGGGTCCACCCGGTGCTCGGGAAGGGCTGCCTCACCATCCGCGAGGACGATCCCGGACGGAACTTCCTCGAACCCTGGAACGCGAAGGACTGCAACGCGAACAGGCCGACGCAGGTGTTCCACTTCGAACCGACCGGAGCGAATCCCGACGCGTACCGGATCCGGCCCGACCGGAGCGAGTTGTGCGTCGGCCTGCGCGACGACGACAGCGACGTGGCGAACGCGGCGCTGGTCGAGCCGTGCACCGGCGGCCCGGATCAGGTGTTCCTGGTCACGGCGCTGCCCGGGAACTGACGTCGCCGCCGCTCAACGCGCGGGTGGCACCTGATCCCAGCCGGCGGGCAGCGGGGGCGCCGTCCAGGCCGGGTCCGGCTGCCAGGTGGCCCACGACCGGTCCCACCAGCGCTCACCGGCGTCGAGCAGGGCGGCGATCCGGTCACCCTCGGCCTGGATGGTGTCCGCCATGCCCGGGTAGCGCCCCTCGACGAGGCGCTGGGCGAACAGCTCCACGTCCTTCCAGACGTACCGGTCGGCGTCCGCGGCCCACCACAGGTCCAGCTCGTGGTCCAGGGTGTCCACCCCGATCGGGGTACGCCGCACCGGGTCCTGGAGGTTGAAGTACCAGCCGGCGAACTCGCGCGCCGGCCCGGCCCAGAACACGTCGATCGAGTGCGCCTCACCGGGGCGTTGCAGCATCAGCTTGCCGTGCCCGGACCAGGAGCGGTGCCCGGCGGCCTCCCACGGGTGCCGCCCGCAGGGGAAGACGCCGGTGTCCGGGAAGCCGAACTCGGCCCCCGGTGGGAGGTAGAGGGCGAGCAGGTCAGGCGAATCCTCGACGCAGATCGTCGGGCAGCCGAACCAGACCTCACCCCGCAGCACCTCACGGCGCACCACGATGTCACCAGCCGCAAACCCCGCCACCACCACCCACACCCCCGCAACCCGCATCCCGCCGCGATCTTGCACTTTCTGTTGGCGATATGCCAGATGTTGCCCGGTGTGTCGGGTCAGAAAGTGCAAGATCGCGGCGGGGTGAAGCGCGGCGAGGCCAGGTCAGGTCAGGCGTCTACCGCTGCCATCACGTCGTCGCTGACGTCGAAGTTGGCGTAGACGTTCTGGACGTCGTCGCAGTCCTCCAGGACGTCGATCAGCTTGAAGATCTTGCGCGCGCCCTCTTCGTCCAGCGGCACGTTGACGCTGGGGATCAGGGAGGACTCGGCCGACTCGTACTCGATCCCGGCGTCCTGCAACGCCGTGCGCACAGGGATCAGGTCGGTCGGCTCGGAGACCACCTCGTACGCCTCACCGATGTCGTTGACCTCTTCGGCGCCGGCGTCCAGGACGGCGAGCATCACGTCGTCCTCGCTGGTGCCCTCCTTGGGGACGATCACCACGCCCTTGCGGGAGAACATGTACGACACCGAGCCGGCGTCGGCGAGCGAGCCGCCGTTGCGGGTCAGCGCGGTCCGTACCTCGGTTGCCGCGCGGTTGCGGTTGTCGGTGAGGCACTCGATGAGCATGGCGACGCCGCTCGGGCCGTACCCCTCATACATGATCGTCTGCCAGTCGGCGCCGCCCGCTTCCAGGCCGGAGCCGCGCTTGACGGCGCGGTCGATGTTGTCGTTCGGCACCGAGCTCTTCTTCGCCTTCTGGATGGCGTCGAAGAGCGTCGGGTTGCCGGTGGGGTCGCCGCCCCCGATCCGCGCGGCCACCTCGACGTTCTTGATCAGCTTGGCGAACATCTTGCCGCGCTTGGCGTCGATGACGGCCTTCTTGTGCTTGGTCGTCGCCCACTTTGAGTGGCCGGACATCTTCTACCTCCGTTGCTACCCGCCGTCTGCATCGACCGCACCGCTCACGCCCCGCTCCCGCCGGCGCACGCGGAGGTGCCGGTCAGCTCTGGTGGAAGCCGTGGCGGGCAGATGGCCCTGCCGAATCTCCGCAATCCTACCGACGTCCCTCGGGTCGCTGTCACGCACCGCGCGTGGCGGCCTCCCCGCGCCTGCCCAAATCGGGCAGACGCCGGGAAAGCGGATTCACCTCATCAGGATGGTCTCCATCTCAGCTCACCAGCTCCGCCTGGTCGGCCGCCACCCGTGCCGGGTCGAGCGGACGCCCTGCTCGCGACAGGGTCACAATCTCGGTGAGCATCGCCGACAACTCCGCCTCCCGGCCGTCGGTCGGCGCGAAGCGGCCGGCGGTCGGGTCACCCGGGTCGGCGCCGGTGAAGTCGAAGTCGGTGAAGATCGACAGTGCCACCTCCGTCGGCACCACCACGGTCCGCACCTCGGTCAGAATCGCCCGCAGGTGGTCGGCTGCCCGAGTGCCACCTCGTACGCCGTAGCTCAGCACCCCGGCCACCTTGTCGGTCCACTCCGCGTACAGGTAGTCGATGCCGTTCTTGAGCGCGGCCGGGATCGAACGGTTGTAGTCCGGGGTGACGAACACGAAGGCGTCGCAGGCGTCCACCACGGCCGCCCACCGCAGGGTGTGCGGGCGCCGGTAGTCGCCGAACAGTGCCGGCACCGGCTCGTCGAGCAGTGGCAGTTCCTGCTCCGCCAGGTCGACGAGCGTGCAGACGGCGTCCCCGACACGTACCACCTCGTGCCGCTCGGCCACCTCCATGGCCCAACGGGCGATCGCCGTGCCACGTCGGCCGGGACGGGTGCTGCCCACGATCAGGCCGATCCGCAGCGGACCCATGCTCTGTGCGTTTCTCATGACCACGATCCTGTGCGCGACGGCACGAGCCGGGGAGACCGCCGCGAGGGTGGCCCTGTCAGGGCCACCCAGCAGCCGATGCCGACTGCCAGACTGGGTCGGTGATGGACGGAGAGCTGGGCGCGTTCCTCCGCAGTCGTCGCGAGGCGCGGCAACCGGCCGAGGTCGGCCTCGCCGAGGGGCCGCGCCGCCGCACCCCCGGGCTGCGCCGAGCCGAACTGGCGACGTTGGCGCAGGTCAGCGTCGAATACCTGACCCGGCTGGAGCAGGGCCGCGACACCCGGCCGTCGCCGGAGATCCTCGCCGCGCTCGCCGACGCGCTGCGCCTGGACAGCGCCGACCGGGAACACCTGCGGCAGCTCGCCTCGGCCCAGCACGCCCGACAGCTCTGTTCGGGCGACCGGCCTACGGTGTCCCGTACCGTCCGGCCAACGGTCCGCGCCATGGTCGACGCGCTGCGCGACACCCCGGCGTACGTGCTCAACCGGCTCGGTGACGTGCTGGCCTGGAACGACCCGTTCGAGCGGCTGGCCCGCCCGCTCGGCCTGCTGGACGGGTCGCGACCGAACCTGGTCTGGTTCGTGCTGACCGACGAGCGGGCCCGCGGGCACTACCCGCAGTGGTCGGCGGTGGCCGACCAGCAGGTTGCGGAGCTGCACCTGCTGCGGCGAGGCGACCCGGCCAGCGACGCCTTCGCCGAGCGGCTGGCCCGGACGGTGGGAGCGCCGTTCACCGACCGTTGGCGGCGGCGACCGGTGACCGCCGCACGGGCCGGCCTGCTGACGGTGCGCCACCCGGAGGCGGGGCTGCTCCGCCTCAACGTCGAGACGCTGGAGCTGGCCGAGGCCGACCCGCAGCGGCTGGTGGTGCAGTTGCCCGCCGACGCCGCCACAGCGACCGCGCTCGACGAGTTGGCGGGCCGCCGCCCGGGGCGCTTGCGCGCGGTCGCCGGCTGAGCGACGGGCACCCCGTCACCCGGCAGCGCGGACCAGGTCCACGAAGTACGCGTGCACGCGCAGGTCACCGGTGAGCTCCGGGTGGAACGAGGTGGCCAGCAGGTTGCCCTGTCGCACCGCGACGATCCGGTCGGCGGCCGGCCCGTCGGACACCACCCCGATGACCTCGACGCCGGCACCGACCCGCTCGACCCACGGCGCGCGGATGAACACCGCGTGGAACGGCTCGCCAGGCACCCCGGTGACGGTCACCGGCGCCTCGAACGAGTCGACCTGCCGGCCGAACGCGTTGCGACGGACGGTCATGTCGATGCCGGCGAAGCCCCGCTGGTCAGGTCGACCGTCGAGCACCTCGGTCGCCAACATGATCATCCCGGCGCAGGAGCCGTAGACCGGCATGCCGTCGGCGATCCGCTTGTCGATCGGCTCGCGCATCTCGAAGATGTCGGCGAGCTTGCTCATTGTGGTGGACTCGCCGCCCGGGATGACCAGGCCGTCGACCGCGTCCAGCTCCGCCGGACGGCGGACCGGGCGGGCGTCCGCGCCCGCCGCGGCCAGCGCCGCCACGTGCTCGCGGACATCACCCTGGAGCGCGAGCACGCCGATGGTGGGCGCGCCCATGCCTACCAACCCCGCTCGGCCAGACGGTGCGGCTGCGGGATCTCGTCGACGTTGATGCCGACCATCGCCTCGCCGAGGCCCCGCGAGACCTTGGCCAGCACGTCCGGGTCGTCATGGAAGGTGGTCGCCTTGACGATCGCGGCGGCCCGCTGAGCCGGGTTGCCCGCCTTGAAGATGCCGGACCCGACGAACACGCCCTCCGCGCCGAGCTGCATCATCATCGCCGCGTCCGCCGGCGTGGCGATCCCACCGGCGGTGAACAGCACCACCGGCAGCTTGCCGCTCTCGGCGACCTCCTTGACCAGCTCGTACGGGGCCTGCAACTCCTTGGCCGCGACGTACAGCTCGTCGGTCGGCAGCGAGGCCAGCCGGGCGATCTCCTGGCGGATCTTCCGCATGTGGGTGGTGGCGTTGGAGACGTCACCGGTGCCGGCCTCGCCCTTGGAGCGGATCATCGCCGCACCCTCGGTGATCCGGCGCAACGCCTCGCCCAGGTTCGTCGCTCCACAGACGAAGGGCACCGTGAACGCCCACTTGTCGATGTGGTTGGCGTAGTCGGCGGGGGTCAGCACCTCGGACTCGTCGACGTAGTCCACGCCGAGCGACTGGAGGATCCGCGCCTCCACGAAGTGGCCGATGCGGGCCTTGGCCATCACCGGGATGGAGACCGCCTCGATGATCCCGTCGATCATGTCGGGGTCGCTCATCCGGGACACCCCACCCTGCGCGCGGATGTCGGCGGGCACCCGCTCCAGGGCCATCACCGCGACGGCTCCGGCGTCCTCGGCGATCTTGGCCTGTTCGGCGTTGACGACATCCATGATCACGCCGCCCTTGAGCATCTCGGCCATGCCACGCTTCACGCGGGCGGTGCCGACGACGGGGGCGTTACCGGTGTTCGAGGCGGTGTTTTCGGGCACGGGTCATCGCTCCTTGGACGTGCTCTGGGGCTGGCGGCGGAAATGCTACGCGCGGTGCAACGCCGCACCGACAGCCAATCAGACCCCCGGTGGCCTGCGCTGTGGCAGTGGTCACCGGCCCGCCGTACCCGTCCGGGAGCGTGCGGCAACCGTCGAAGGTCAGGCGGCGGGGACGTCCGCCGGCACGACGAGGGTCGGGTCGTCGATGTCGAAGTAACGCGGCCACTCCCGGCCCCGCCCCATCCGCAACAGACGCACCAGCGGCCGGCTGCGCGCCGAACGGGCGTCCCGGACCAGATCGGTGTGCACCTGCCGGGACAACGCGAGCCGACGGCTCGCGGCGATGACCGCCGCGCAGTCCGGGTCGCCCGAGTCCAACTGGACACCGCGCAACTGCCGGGTGAGGTCGTTCTCCGCCGCCTCCCGCTCGTCCGGACCCGCGTCCAGGGCGATCCGGGCCGCCGCGTACAGCTCGACGCCGAAACGCCGCTCAGCCAGGACCGCGGCTGCCGCCGCCCGGCGCAGCAGGTGGGCGTCGAGAGCCCGGGCCGCCAGCTCCGCGCGGCCCTGTAGCCGCTCCACCCGGCCGGCGGTCCAGATGAGGTACGCCGCGACCAGCCCCACGACCACGCTCGCGGCCACCACCCACCACATGTGCGGCATCGTAGTGCTGCTCCGTTTCGTCCGATTGGGCGCGGCCGGACCGGTCTCGCCGGTCACCACCGCACCATCCGTCACACCGGCTCAGCTCAGCCCCACCCACTCCTGGTCGATGACCCGCCCGTCGGTTGCCTCGATCGCCGCTGCGTATACCTCCAGAACGCGGCGAGCAACCACCGGCCAGTCGAAATTCGCGACCACCTGATCGCCACAGGCAGTCAGCGTGGCCCGCGCGGCCGGGTCGTCCAGCAGCTCGGTCAGCACGTCACGCAGCCCCACCGAGTCTCCGGTGGGGAAGAGCCGGCCGGCCCGCCCACCGTCGAGCACCCGCCGGAACGCGTCCAGATCGCTGGCGATGACCGTCGTGCCCGCCGCCAGCGCCTCGGTGAGGATCATGCCGAACGACTCGCCGCCGGTGTTCGGTGCGACGTAGAGGTGCACACTGCGCAACATGCGCGCCTTGTCCGCTTCGCTGACCAGGCCGAGGAACGTGATCTGCTCGTGCAGTTCGGCCGGGAACTGGTCGTACAGGTCGTCGGGGTCACCCGGGCCGGCGACCAGCAACCGCAGACCGGGCCGGGTGGCGGCCAGCGCCACGAACGCGTCGCGCAGCACCGGGAAGCCCTTGCGCGCCTCGGTGAACCGGCCCAGGAAGCCGAGCGTGCCGCCGGTGCCGGCCGCGCACTCCCCCGGCCAACCCGGCAACGGCTCGGCGTCGGCGAACTTGGCCACCGCCACCCCGTTGGGGATCTCCACCGCCCCGCCGTCCATGTGCTCGACCTGCACCTTGCGGGCCAGCGCGCTCACCGCGATGCGGGCCGTGATCCGCTCCAACACGATCTGGAGCACACCCTGCGCGGCGGCGAGGACCCGCGAACGGGTCATCGCGGTGTGGAACGTGGCCACCACCGGGCCACGGGCGGAGAGCACGGCCAGCAGCGACAAACTCAGCGTGAGCGGCTCGTGCACGTGCAGCACGTCGAAGTCACCGTTGGTGATCCACCGCCGAACCCGGGCGGTCGACACCGGGCCGAACGCGATCCGAGCCACCGAACCGTTGTACGGCAGCGGAACGGCCCGCCCGGCCGACACCACGTACTCCGGCAGCGGCGAATCCTCGTCGGCCGGTGCGAGCACGCTGACCTCGTGGCCCAGCGCGATCAGCGCCTCGGCCAGGTCCATGACGTGGTTCTGCACCCCACCGGGCACATCGAAGGAGTACGGGCACACGATGCCGATCCGCATCCGTCAGCCCACCTCCTCAGGCCGGGCCGGAGGCCGACGAGGGCAGCGCCGCGCCCGCCCCCGACCTCGCCTGGTCCAGCCACATCCGCTGCAACATGTGCCAGTCTTCCGGATGGCGGGCGATACCCGCCGCCAGACCGTCGGCGATCAGCTGGGTCAGCGACCGGACCCGCTGGTCCAGCGGCCCCACCTCGGGGCCCGGCACCGGTAACGGACCAACCAGCGACGCGCAGGCGGCATCCGGTTCGTACCACAGCGAGGCCACGTAGAGCGGCGCGCCGGTGTGCAGTGCGAGCAACGCCGGCCCGGCGGGCATCCGGGTCTTCCCACCGAAGAAGTCCACCTCCACCCCCCGGGCGGAAAGGTCCCGGTCGGCCAGCAACGGCACCACCGCACCGGCCCGCAGCCGGTCCAGCAACACGTCGAACGCCGGGCGCGGCCCCCCGTGGGTCGGCAGGATCTCCATCCCGAGGACCTCTCGGAAGGCCAGGAAACGCTTGTACACGCCCTCCGGCTTGAGCCGCTCCATGACAGTGGTGATCGGCCAACCGGTGGCCGCCACCCAGGCGCCCGCGGCATCCCAGTTGCCGGCGTGCGGCAGGGCCACCACCGCGCCCCGTCCGGCGGCCACGTCGGCGGCGAGCAGCTCGGCGCCGTCGAGCCGGAAACCGGACAGGATCTGCGACCGGCTCAGGCCGGGCAGCCGGAACGCCTCCATCCAGTACCGGGCGTACGAACGCAAACCGCGCTTGACGAGATCGTCCAACTCGGCGTCGGGCAGCTCCGGGCCGACCACCCGGCGCAGGTTCGCGCGCAGTCGGGCCGTACCCCCGGTGCCGGTGCGGTGCGCGCGGTCCGCGCCCGCCCGGAACGCCGCCGCCACCAACGGCCGGGGTAGCGCGCGGACCACCCGCCACCCGGCGATGTAGCCCAGCTCGGTGAGGTTCACGCGACTCGGCCGCAGTTCTTCCGACGCCGGGTCGCCGGCACGCCACTCATGCCTGGCCGTCCGGCTGGAGCTGCTGGGCCTGGCGGTAGACGTGCGTCATCCGCTGCCCCACCGTGAAGATCGACACGGCGGCGAGCAGCCACAGCGCGATCTCCAGGGCCGGATCGACACCGACACCGGTGAGGATCCCGCCGACCCCGACGATGAGCAGTCGCTCGGTGCGTTCGGCGATGCCCACGTTGCAGGTCATGCCGAGCCCTTCGGCGCGGGCCTTGACGTAGGACACGAGGCTGCCGGCGGCCAGGCAGACCAACGCGGCGGCCACACCGGAGTGGTCGCCCTCGGTGGCCAGCCAGTACGCGACCGCGCCGAAGACGGCGCTGTCGGCGACCCGGTCCATGCTTGAGTGGACGCCGC
>NZ_JBEYSL010000154.1:0-13600 GCF_040642735.1 Micromonospora sp. NPDC047753
GCCCGCCCAGGAGGACCCGGCCAGCGGCTGGGGCGGCGCGGCGCAGGCCAACCCGCCCGCAGCCGACTGGCGGGCGACCGAGTCTCCGCAGTCCGACGCCGCACCGCAGGCCGCCGGCTGGTCCGGCGGCGCCCAGCAGGAGCAGGCCACCGGCAACGGCGGCTGGCCCGCCGCCGGCGCCGCCCGCGACGACCAGCCGGTGTGGACGCCGGCGGAGCAGTCGCCACCGGCCTGGGGCCAGCCCGCCGAAGCGACCGAGCAGCCCGCCCCCGGCTGGGGTCAGGCCGCCCAGCCGAGCCCGGCCCGTGGCGCCGCCCAGGTCCCGGCCCCGACGACGAACTGGCCCGGGCAGGACGATCCGGCCAACTCCGGCGGGTGGGCCGCGCAGCAGCAGGCGCAGCCCGCATCGTGGAACGACGGCAACGACGCGCGGCAGGACCAGCCCGCGCAGCCGGCCGCCTGGGCCGAGGCCGAGGGCCGTCCACAGCAGCCCGACTGGGTGCTCCCCCAACCGGAGCAGCCGACCGAGCGGCCGGAGCAGGCAGGGTGGACCCCGGCGGAGCCGAGCAACCTCCCCGCCCGTGCCAGCGCCAGCGTGCCCACCAGCGGCGGCGCGCCCAACTGGGCCGCCGGCCCGGACAACGCCGCCCAGGGCAACTCCGGCGGCGTGCCGGAGGCCGAGCCGTGGGCCCCCGGTGAGGTGTGGGGTCGCGCGGAGGCCGAAGCTTCCGCCCAGTCCCGTGGAGGCTGGGAGGCTGACCGCGGCGACGAGGCACCGGCCTACCAGCCCGGGCCCGCGCCGGGCATCTCGCCGGCGAACGCGGTGCCGCTGCCCCCGCAGGAGCAGCGCGTCCCGGGTGCCAGCCTGGCTGCCGTCCCGCCGTCCGACTACACGCCCCAGGCCCAGTTCGCTCCGATCCCCGAGCAGCCCGCCTACGCCGAGCGGGAGACCCCGGACGCCGCCGCGCAGTACGGTGGCCGCCCCGAGGACGTCTCCGCGAGCGGCGCGGTGGTACCCGCCCCACGCACCTCGCCCGAGTCCGGAGCGGGCCGCGCGGTCGTACCGGTGTCGGACGCCGAGTCGGCAGCCGGCGCGGCGGCCCGGGCCACGGCGAGCGCCTCGGTGCCGCTGGCAAGCCGGGTGATGCCCCCGACCGACCAGGCCATCCGACCGACCGGCACGGCCAACCCGCAACCCAGGGTGTACGGCCGTCCGGCACGACCGGAGCCGGAGGCCGAGCCGGAGCCGGAGGCGTTCCAGGGCGACCCGGGCACCGACCGGCAGGGTGCTCCGGAGTGGCAGAACGACGCGCCACGACAGGCCACGCCCGACTGGCAGCACGAGGAGCAGCGGCAGATCGCTCCCGACTGGCAGAACGACGCGCAGCGGCAGCAGCCCGCGCCCGACTGGCAGAACGACGCGCAGCGTCAGGCTGGGCCCGGCTGGGGCGGCGAGCCCTCGGCCGATCCGCGCTTCGACGACCGGCAGCCCGCACCGAACGCGTTCAACGAGGCGCCGCCGGCGTTCCCGCCCGGTGTGCCGTCCTTCGTCGACGCCCCGGGCAACAACAGGCCGGTGAACGGCACCCGCCCGCACTCCGGTGCCGAGCCGTCGGCGGACCAGTTCGGCGGCCCCGGGGCGTCTGCCGCCGGCACCGCGAACGGAACGGCGACCTTCGGTGCGCCGAACTTCGGCGGCCCGGGATCCGGCGCGCCGGGCTACGGCGGGCCGGCGACCGAACCGGTGCCCGGCGGCGGTTTCCCGCCGTCGTTCCCGCCACCGCCGCAGCCCGCGTCGTCCTGGGGCCAGGAGGCCGGCCAGTCGGACCAGGGCCGGTTCGACGCGTTCAAGCCGGACGCCGTCGACGAGCCGAAGGTGGAGCCACCGACGCCGAAGGTACGCAACGGCCGGGTGCTGGCCGCGGTGCTGATCGCCGCGATGCTCATCCTGGCGGTGCCGCTCGGCCTGCTGCTTCTGCTCGGCAAGGTCGGCGGGAACGACACGCCGGCCTTCGACCCGGCGGTCGGCACCTGCGTGAAGCAGTCCGGGCAGGCCGGCGCGTCGGCGGCGGACTGCGGCGAGGCGGGCGCGTTCACGATCGTCTCGAAGGTGGACGCCAAGGAGAAGTGCACCGACACGACGCAGCCCCACGTGGTGTTGCCGGGTGAGGGTGCCAACCGGGTGCTCTGCCTGAAGCCGGCCGCGAAGTAGCCGCACCGACGGCGGGGTCACGGGCAACCGTGGCCCCGCCGTCGTCGTACCCGCAGGTGGTACCGAATCTCGCCCCCTCCGGCCGGGCGCGGGCCGGTGGTCAGGCACGATGGGTGCATGAGCGCACGAGTACGGGCTCCCGAACTGCGCGGTCGGGGCTGGCTGAACACCGGTGGACGCGACCTCAAGCTCGCCGACCTTCGCGGCAAGATCGTAATCGCGGATTTTTGGACGTTCTGCTGTATCAACTGCCTGCACGTGCTCGATGAGCTGCGCCCGCTGGAGGAGAAGTACGGCGACGTGCTCGTCGTCATCGGCGTGCACTCGCCGAAGTTCGAGCACGAGAAGGACGCCGACGCGCTCGCCGCCGCGGTGGAGCGGTACGGGGTGCACCACCCCGTACTCGACGATCCCGAGATGGACATGTGGCAGCAGTACGCGGCCCGGGCCTGGCCGACCCTGTCGGTGATCGACCCCGAGGGTTACGTGGTGGCCACCATGGCCGGCGAGGGGCACGCCGAGGGGCTGGCCCGACTGATCGACGAGTTGATCACCACCCACGAGGCCAAGGGCACCCTGCACCGGGGCAACGGCCCGTACGTCCCGCCGCCGGCACCGGAGACGGCGCTGCGCTTCCCGGGTAAGGCGGTGGTGCTGCCCAACGGCAACCTGCTGGTCTCGGACTCGGCCCGACACTCCCTGGTCGAGGTCGACCCGGACGGCGAGACGCCGGTGCGTCGGATCGGCTCGGGCGAGCGCGGCCGGGCGGACGGTCCGGCCGCAGCGGCGACGTTCTCCGAGCCGCAGGGCGTGTGCGTGCTGCCCACGCACGTCGCCGAGGTGGCCGGCTACGACCTGGTGGTGGCCGACACCGTCAACCACCTGCTGCGCGGCGTACGACTGGAGTCCGGCGAGGTGGTCACCGTTGCCGGCAGTGGGCGGCAGTGGCGCGCTGAGGTCGACGACCACGCCCACGACGCGTTCGCCGTCGACCTCTCGTCGCCGTGGGACCTGGCCTGGTACGACGACAAGCTGATCATCGCGATGGCCGGCATCCACCAGCTCTGGTGGTTCGACCCGATCAAGCGGACCGCCGGCATGTACGCCGGCACCACAGTGGAGGCGTTACGCGACGGCCCGCTGGCCGAGGCGTGGATGGCCCAGCCGTCGGGGCTGTCCACCTCCGCCGACGGCACCCGGCTCTGGGTGGCCGACAGCGAGACCAGCTCGATCCGGTACGTCGAGAACGGTGTGCTGGGCACCGCCGTCGGGCAGGGCCTGTTCGACTTCGGGCACGTGGACGGCCCGGCGGAGTCGGCGCTGCTCCAGCACCCGCTGGGCGTGTGCGCGCTGCCGGACGGCTCGGTGCTGATCGCGGACACGTACAACGGTGCGGTGCGCCGCTTCGACCCGGCCAGCAACCAGGTCTCCACCGTCGCCGACGGGTTGGCGGAGCCGAGCGACCTGGTGCTCACCCCGTCCGGTGAGGTGCTGGTGGTGGAGTCCGCCGCACACCGGTTGACCCGGCTCGCCCCCGGTGCCCTGTCGGCGGCGGGTGCCAGCACTGTGGACGGGCCACGGCACCGCACCGAGCGCAAGCCGACCGACGTCGCCGCCGGCGAGGTCACCCTGGACATCGTCTTCACCCCGGCGCCGGGGCAGAAGCTGGACGAGACGTACGGGCCGTCGACCCGGCTGGTGGTCTCCGCGTCCCCGCCGGAACTGCTGGTGGACGGTGCCGGCACGGGCACCGAGCTGTCCCGCCGGCTGGTGCTCAACGGCGAGGTCACCGCGGGGGTGCTCCAGGTGACAGCGCAGGCGGCGACCTGTGACGCGGACGTCGAGCACGCGGCGTGCCACCTGACCCGGCAGGACTGGGGCGTACCGGTCCGGGTGGTCGACGGCGCCGTGACCCGGCTGCCGCTGGTGCTTCGCGGCCTGGACGCCTGACGCGATTCGGAGGGGCCCGGCTGGGCCCCTCCGGTCAGGCGAACGGGGCCAGTGTGATGTCGGCGTCGATCAGGCTGGCGCGGACGAGCTCGGCGGCGGAGACCGCGCCGGGGGTGTCCCCGTGCAGGCAGATCGAGTCGACCGAGCAGGGGATGACAGTGCCGTCGACAGCCACCACGCTGCGTTCGGTGGCCATCCGCGCCGCCCGTTCGGCGATCTGCTCGGGGTCGGTGATCACCGCGCCGGGGGTGCCGCGCGGCATCAGCGCCCCGTTGGGCAGGTAGGCACGGTCGGCGAACGCCTCGGCAACCACCGGCAGGCCGGCACCCACGGCGAGTTGGGCGAGCGTCGAGCCGGGGAGGCAGAGTACGGGCAGCTCCGCGTCGTAACCGCTGACGGCGGCGACCACCGCCGCCGCCTGGGACTCGTCGGTGCTGGCCGCGTGGTAGAGCGCGCCGTGCGGCTTCAGGTACCGGACCCGGGTGCGGAACAGCCGGCAGAACGCGTCCAGCGCCCCCAACTGGTAGGTCACCTCGTCGCGTAGCTCGGCGAAGTCGTACGCGATGTGCCGCCGGCCGAAGCCGGCCAGGTCCCGGTAGCCGACCTGCGCGCCCACCGCGACCCCGCGTCGCGCGGCGCCTTCGCAGACCCGCCGCATTGTCGACGGGTCGCCACCGTGGAAGCCGCAGGCGACGTTGGCGGAGGTGACGAGGCTCAGCAGTGCCTCGTCGTCACCGAGTCGCCAGATGCCGAATCCCTCGCCCAGGTCAGCGTTGAGGTCCATGGAATCTGACGGTAGTACCTGGCCGGGCCTGCGCGAGCGGGGTCACGTCGGTGACCACCCCGATGACGGGGTATCCACCGGTGGTCGGATGGTCCGTGAGGAAGATCAGGGGTTGTCCGTCCGCCGGCACCTGCACCGCCCCGAGCACGATGCCCTCGCTGGGGAGTTCGCCGGCCACCGCGCGGGGCAGCGCCGCGCCGGCGAGCCGCGCACCGACCCGGTTGCTCACCGGGCTGACGGTGTACGCGCTGCTGAAGAGCCGGTTGAACGCGGTCGGCGTGAACCAGTCCTCGCGAGGACCGGGACCCAGCGTCAGGTGCAGCTCTTCCGGCGGCGTGGGGCACACGGTCACATCCACCGGTGCCGGGGTGCCGACCGGATCACCGAGCGGCAGCAGGTCACCGTCCCGTAGCCGGGGCGGGCCGAGCCCGGAGAGGGTGTCGGTGGCCCGGCTCCCGAGCACCGGTGACACGTCGATGCCGCCCGCCACCGCCAGCCAACTCCGTACGCCCCGACGGGCGGGACCGATCCGCAGTACAGTCCCGGCCGGCACGCTGAGCGGGCGTCCCGTGTCACCGGGCCGGGCACCCGCCTGGACAGGAACCTCGGTGCCGGTGACCGCCACCGTGGCGGCCCGGGTCAACCGCACTGTGCAGCCGGTGAGAGTGATCTCCAGGCCGGCCGCGTGCTCCGGATTGCCGACCAGCCGGTTGGCCAACCGCAGGGCACCCGGGTCGAGGGCGCCGGACCGGGGTACGCCCAGGTGCGCCCAGCCGGGCCGGCCCAGATCCTGCACAGTGGTGAGCGCACCGGCGCGGATCACCTCGATGGCGGCCGGGCGGGTCACGCCGCCACCATCCGCACCGTGGTCCCCGGACCGAGTCGGGCCGGCGGGTCCGCGGCCACGTCGAACAGCACCAGGTCGGTCCGACCGACCAGCAGCCAGCCGCCCGGGGAAGCGCCCGGGTAGATGCCGGCGTACGGGCCAGCCAACGCGACCGAGCCGGCCGGCACCCGGGGACGGGGCGTGGCGAGGCGGGGCAGCGCCAACTCGGCGGGCAGCCCGGTCAGGTAGGGGAATCCAGGGGCGAATCCGCAGAAGGCGACCCGGAACCGGGTACTGGTCAGTTTGTGCCGCACTGCCGGCACGTCCACGCCCCAGTGCTCCGCCACCGCCGCCAGGTCCGGCCCGTCGAAGGTGACCGGCACGAACACCTCAGCCGCGTCGTCGGCCCCGTCTTCGGCTGTGGCGTCACGGAGGTCGGCTGCGCCTCGGGCCCCGGCGACGGTGGACGCCCAACGGGTCAGCTGCTCGGTCGTGGTGGCCGGGTCGGGCAGGCCGTCGAGTAGCACGGTCCGGGCCGCCGGCACGATCTCCACAGCGATCAGATCGCCCCGCTCCCGACGCCGCCACAGCTCGGCCCGCCACGCTTCGACAAAGGCGGCCTCGGCTTCGGGGGTGTCGGCGGGGGCGGTGCAGTCGAGTAGCAGGGCGTGCGCCCCGACGGGTCGGATCCGCATCCGCTCATCCTCGCCGATGCCGTGCCGATCCGGTGTTCACGTTGACGGTGCCGGGTGTCACCAACGCCACTACTTACAAGTAACCTACGGTGCCGTAACCTGACTGGGTGACCACCTCCGCCCCGCTTCGTCTGAAGCCGGTCGACATCGGTAAGCCCCGGATGCGCGGCTGGCTGCACACGTACGCCTTCTTCGTCGCCCTGGTCTGCGGCATCGTGCTCTGCTCGATCGCCGCCACCCGACCCGGGTGGGCACCTTTAGTGAGCTGCCTCATCTACAGCCTGACGGTCTGCGGGCTCTTCGGTACGAGCGCGCTGTACCACCGCCGCGTGTGGTCGGAGCGCGGCTATCAGGTGATGCGCCGGATGGACCACTCGATGATCTTCGTGTTCATCGCCGGCACGTACACACCGCTCTGCGCGATGCTGCTCGCGCCCCGGCCAGCCACCGTGATGCTGGCCCTGGTCTGGGGTGGCGCACTGGCCGGCGTTGCGGTCAAGGTGGTCTGGCCGCACGCGCCACGCTGGGTGTCCGCGCCGCTCTACCTGGCGCTGGGCTGGGTGGCGGTGGCCATGCTCCCGGAGATCCTGCACGGGGGCGGCGTCGCGGCGCTGGTGCTGCTGATCGTCGGCGGCGCGATCTACAGCGTCGGCGCGGTCTTCTACGCGTTGCGCCGACCCAACCCGTGGCCGACGGTCTTCGGCCACCACGAGTTCTTCCACGCCTGCACCCTGCTGGCGGCGCTCTGTCACCACATCGCGATCTACTTCGCGCTGTTCGCCTGACCCAATGATCGTGCTCGATCAAGGATGTAGTGGCCTCGCTCGCATTCGAAGGCACTAGTTCCTAAATCGAGCACGATCTTCACCCGATCACCGCCTCCGGGATCAGGCCCACACTTCAAGATGGCCGGGTAGCGGGGTGCTGGCGGTCCCGTCGCGCACACGCGAGCCGGGGCGCACACGCGAGCCGGGGCCCCGCGACGCTGCGGGACCCCGGAGTGTGTGGGCGAGGATCAGACCGGTCGGCCCGGCCGACGCACCTCGCGGTACTCCTGCACGACCTGGTTGTCCTGGACCGGCACGACCCGGTCGGCGACCACGCGCTCCTCGCGAACCGGCGCGGCCACTACCGGGCGGCGGCGGCTGTTCCAGAAGTAGAGGGTGGCGAGCAGGCCGGCGACGCCGGCGAGCATCAGCACCCAGCCGACCACGGCCAGGTCCAGCCAACCCAGGTCGGCCTCCACTGCGAACGCGAAGATCGCGCCTAACGCGATCAAAAAGATGCTGCCACCAATGCCCATGTCTCGCTCCTCGGCTCTAACCTGGCGTACGTCGCGCCGCGGCCGTCGGTAGGGGTGCGGCATCCATCGACTTACCCAGGCACGGAGATCGCCAATCGGGCAAGCTGGGGGCATGACGGACGCCGACCCCGACACACGGACACTGGTGTTGCTGCGGCACGCGAAGGCCGAGCAGGGCAACGACGCGGCGGACGACGCGGAGCGGCCGTTGAGCGCACGCGGGACCGCCGACGCGGCTGCGGCTGGGGCCTGGTTGGCGCACCAGGGGCTGCTGCCCGACGTGGTGATCTGCTCGACGGCCCGACGCACCCGCCAGACCTGGCACGGGGTGGCGATGGGGATGACCGGTTCACCGCCGGAGGGTGGCCCGACCGGTCCTCGCCCGACTGTCCGTTATGAGCCGGGTGCGTACGACGCGCACCCCGAGGAGTTGTTGTCGCTGGCCCGCACTGTGGACCCGGCGGCCCGCACAGCCTTGCTCATTGCCCACAATCCGGGCATCTCGCTGCTCTCCGCACTCCTCGACCCCGAGGGAGTGAACGACGAGGGTCTGCGCACCGCCGAGCTGGCGGTGCACCGCTGCCCGCTGGGCTGGGCGGAGTTGAGCAGGGCGGGAGCGCCGCTCACGGCTCGGCACACCGCACGCGACTGAGCCACCCGCCGATCCGACGGGTGGCTCAGGGGTACGCGTTGTGCCGGGATCAGGACGGCGGCGCGGTTGGTGGCGGCGGGTCCGGCGGTGGCGGCATCATCGCCGTCGGATGAGACAGCCGGTTCTCCTCCACGATGAGGGTTCGAGCCCGCTTGCGCCGGTCCTGCCAGAACCAGACAGTGGTCAGCAGTACGGCCAGCCCGGCCAGGATGAACACCCAGCCGACGGCGCGTACGTCGATCCACCAGACGTTGGCTCTCAGCGCGAAGGTCAGGATCGCGCCGATCGCGATGAGAAAAATGCCGCTTCCTACACCCATGTGCGCTGCACTCCCCCGTGCGGTGGCTCTGGGCGTTCCCTTTCGAGGTCACGCGACGGTTACCCGCCACGGCAGCGGCATACCCGACCGGGCGCGGTCAATCCGTGCCCACCGTCGGGTCGAAACGGCGGCGGCCGACGGGGCGTCATGCCCCGCCGGCCGTCGGTGCCGAGTGGTGCGACCCGGCACAGGACCTAGAAGGCCTCCTCCGGGAGGTCCATGATGTCGAGGTCGGCACCCTCGATGATCCGCCGGTCGGCGCCGATGCGGGGCAGCACCTCACGTGCGAAGAATCGGGCAGCGGCCACCTTGCCGGTGTAGAACGCCTTGTCGCTGGCGGAGACCTCGCCGGTCAGCGCCTTCAGCGCCACCTCGGCCTGCCGCTGCAGCAGCCAGCCGACCACCAGGTCACCGATCGCCAGCAGGAAGCGCCGGCTGCTCAGCCCGACCTTGTAGAGGGCGCGGGTGTCGCCGCCCTGCGCCTCGCCCAGCCAGCCGGTCATCACACCGAGGATGTTCTGCACCTCGCCGAGCGCCTTGCCGAGCGCCTGCCGCTCCTCCTTGAGCTGGCCGTTGCCCGCCTCGGTGGAGATGAACTCCTGGATCTCGCCGGCGACCGCCATGAGGGCCTTGCCGTTGTCCCGAACGATCTTGCGGAAGATCAGGTCCAGGCTCTGGATGGCGGTGGTGCCCTCGTACAGGGTGTCGATCTTGGCGTCCCGGACGTACTGCTCCAGCGGGTAGTCCTGGAGGAACCCGGAGCCGCCGAAGGTCTGCAGGGACTCGTGCCCCAGCATCTCGTACGCCCGCTCCGAACCGACGCCCTTGACCAGCGGCAGCAGCAGGTCGTTCACCCGCTTGGCCAGCTTGGTGGCCTTCTCGTCGCCGGCCGCCTCGGCGATGGCGACCTTGTCCTGCCAGGTGGCGGTGTAGAGAACCAGGGCACGCAGGCCCTCGGCGTACGACTTCTGCAGCAGCAGCGAGCGGCGCACGTCCGGGTGGTGGGTGATGGTGACCCGCGGCGCGGTCTTGTCCGCCTGCTGGACCAGGTCGGCGCCCTGCACCCGGTTCTTCGCGTACTCCAGGGCGTTGAGGTAGCCGGTGGAGAGGGTGGCGATGGCCTTGGTGCCGACCAGCATCCGGGCGTACTCGATGATCATGAACATCTGGCGGATGCCGTCGTGCTTGTCGCCCAGCAGCCAGCCCTTGGCCGGTACGCCGTGCTCGCCGAAGGTCAGCTCGCAGGTGTTGGAGACCTTCAGGCCCATCTTGTGCTCGACGTTGGTGGTGTAGACGCCGTTGCGCTCGCCCAGCTCGCCGGTGGTCTCGTCGAAGTGGAACTTCGGCACGACGAAGAGCGACAGGCCCTTGGTGCCGGGGCCACCGACGCCTTCCACCCCCACCGGACGGGCCAGCACGTAGTGCACGATGTTGTCGCTGAGGTCGTGCTCACCCGAGGTGATGAAGCGCTTCACGCCCTCGATGTGCCAGGAGCCGTCCGGCTGCTGGATGGCACGGGCACGGCCGGCGCCGACATCCGAGCCGGCGTCCGGCTCGGTGAGCACCATGGTGGAGCCCCACTGCTTGTCGATGAAGAGCTTGGCCCACCGCTTCTGCTGCTCGTTGCCCTCGACCTCCAGCACGTGCGCGAAGGACGGGCCGGAGGCGTACATCCAGATCGGGGCGTTCGAGCCGAGCACCAGCTCGGCGAGGGCCCACCAGAGAGCGCGGGGGGCGTTGGTGCCGCCCAGGTGCGGCGGCAGGTCCAGGCGCCAGAACTCGGAGTCCATGAATGCCTGGTAGGACTTCTTGAACGACTCCGGGAGCGGCGCGGTGTGCGTGGCCGGGTCGAACACCGGCGGGTTGCGGTCGCTGTCCGTGTAGCTGGCGGCCAGGTCCTCGCGAGCGAGGCGATCAAGCTCGGAGAGGAAACTGCGGGCGGTGTCGGCGTCGAGTTCGGAGTACGGTTCCTGGCCGAACGCCTGGTCCGCCCCGAAGACCTCGAACAGGTTGAACTCAAGGTCCCGCAGGTTGCTCTTGTAGTGGGTCATGCTCGCTGGCCCCGCTTCCGGACAGGTGTTACCGATCAGTAACCCCGACTGTATTACTCGCGGGTAGGCAGCGACAAGCGGATCACCCAAGTGACGGCCATTACACACCTGCGGGCGCGACCGGGCGGCTCAGCTCTCGGCGGCGCCGACCTCCCAGCTCGGGACGGCGACGGCCGCGCCGGCGCGGGCACCCACGTACTCCATCAGGACCAACGCGATGTCGTCGTCGAGCCGACCGTGCACCCACTCGACCAGGGCGGTCTCCAGCGATGCCAGCCCGTCGGCGACAGTGCCATGGCCGAGCAGTCGCCAGGCCCGGTCGGCGGTCGGGAAGAACTCACCGTCCCGCCGCGCCTCGCCGAGACCGTCGGTGAACAGCAGCAGCCGGTCCCCGGGCTCCAGGCGCTCGACCCGGGGGCGGACCACCGGCATGAACCCGAGCGGAGGCGCCGGGGCCGGCGGTTCCAGCGGGATCACCGCACCTCGGCGTAGCAGCAGCGGTGGCGGATGCCCGCAGTTGACGATCGTGAGGGTGCCGCCACGCTCCTCGACCAGTGCCGCCGTGACGAAGTCCTCGTCGCCGACGTTGCGGGCCACCGCGCGGTCCAGGTCGGCGACGACGGCCCGCAGGTCGGCCCGCTCGTACGCCACGTGCCGGTAGGAACCGAGGACGATGCTGGCGAGCCGGACCGCGTCCAGGCCCTTGCCCCGCACGTCACCGATGATCATGCGGACGCCGTAGGGCGTGTCGATCGCCTCGTACAGGTCGCCGCCGATCTCGGCCGTCGCGGTGGAGGAGATGTAGCGTCCCGCGACCGAGAGCGTGCCGACCTGCGGCCCGAGCGGGCGTAACACCGCCTGCTGGGCCACCGAGGCGAGCTTGGTCAGCTCCACGATCCGCTCGGCCTGCCGCTGGCGAACCCAGGCCACCGCCACTGCCATTCCGGTGACGAGAGCG
The DNA here is from genome assembly GCF_040642735.1 of Micromonospora sp. NPDC047753. Classification (NCBI taxonomy): domain Bacteria; kingdom Bacillati; phylum Actinomycetota; class Actinomycetes; order Micromonosporales; family Micromonosporaceae; genus Micromonospora; species Micromonospora sp. NPDC047753. The sequence continues at coordinate 11,751 of NZ_JBEYSL010000154.1, forward strand.
ACAGCGACAACGTTGGCCGAGGTGGCCAACGAAACCTTCGGCGCGAGCAGCGCGAAGCCGGCGCCGATCAGTGTCGCCGCGACGCCCACCCCCAGGACCACCAGCCAGGACGCCAGGGCGGCGGCGAGGACCGGCGCGGCCGCCAGGAGCGCGACGTAGTGCACCTTACGGCCGTCCGCCGCCTCCACCGCCGAGACGATCGCGAGCAGAACGAGGGCCGCGCCGAGGCCGGCGCGGGATCCGGGGCTCAGCGGGCGACGGCCCGACTGGAGGAGTCGCGTGGGTACGAGGGACAGTTTGCCTGATCCACGTGAACCGGTGAATGAACCTGACCCGTCGTCTGAGGAGGTTCTGTCCGGCCGGCCCAGTCGGCCGACCGAATCGGCGTCGCCGCTCCCGCTCAGCCGAGGACCTCGTAGCGGACGGTGAGCGCGCCCACGTCGACCGAGGCGATGCTGGCGAAGGCGGCCCGGGAGAGGTCCAGGCAGCGGCCGTCGATGAACGGGCCACGGTCGTTGATCCGCACCGTCACCGACTTGCCGTTGGCCGGGTTGGTCACCCGGACCTTGGTGTTGAACGGCAACGTCTTGTGCGCGGCGGTCAGCGCGTCGGGGTTGAACGACTCGCCGTTGGCGGTGAGCTGCCCGTCGGAGTAGAACGAGGCGCCGCACGAACCGCTCTCCAGCACCTTCGCCGCGGCCGTGGTCTTCTTGACGGTCGGCTTCGGCTTGGGCTTCGGCGACGTGGTGCGTTCCCTGCCCCGGGAGGCGGCCTGCTGCGACCGGGTCGCCGACGGGCTGGCGGTCACGCTGGGCGAGGCGCTGACGCTCGGGGTGGCGGCCGGGGAGCTGGGGGTGAGGCTGCTCGCGGCGGTGGTCGGGGTGAGGTCGAGAGCCACCTGCCCGGACTGGTCGGGGCCGGAGACCAACTGCACGGCACCTACCGTGCCGCCGACGGCGAGGGCGACGCCGACCGCCGCGGTGGCCACGATGCCCGCCGGGGAGGAGAAGATGCGGGTACGAGAGTGCTTGCCTGCCACCGGCCCGGTCCTTTCGTCGTCTGAACAAACCGGATCGGACCGTAACGAGAGAAGCACTTCCGAAGTCAACGTGATCATGGTGGTATGCCCGCATTTGCACAGGTACGTGTAGCCGATCATCCGACCCGGGGTGGGCCGGCTGGCCCGGGTGCCGTCGCGCCCGCCGCCCGTGCCGCAGGATGAGCGGATGCCCGCCGATCTGACCGAACGCCTGGCCGCCCTGTTCCAGTGGATCGACCCCGGCCCGGGCACCAGTCACCTGGTCAGCGACATCTCCGGTTGGTGGCGGGACCCGGCGGTGCTGGCCGAGCTGGGGCCGGCCCTGGTGGCGCCGTACCGGGCCGCCCGGCCAACGGTGGTGCTCGCGCCGGCCGTCACCGGGCTGCTGCTCGGGCCGTTGGCCGCCACCGCCCTCGGGGTCGGCTTCGTGGCCGCACACAAGCCCGGTGACGGACGCCTGCCGGCCGGGCCACTCACCTGGGCACAGAGCCCACCGGACTACCGGGGTCGACGGGTGGACCTCGCCGTACGGGACCGCCACCTCGGCCCCGACGACCGGGTGCTGGTGGTGGACGACTGGGTGCGTACCGGCGCGCAGCTGCACGCCCTCTACGACATCTGCGCAGCCCGGGGCGCCGAGGTGCTGGGCACCGCGGTGGTGGCCGTGGACTGCCCGCCCGAGATCGCGGCCAACCTACGGATCACCGGCCTGATCGACGCCGCGGATCTGCCCTGGAGGACCTGGTCGACGCGATCGGCGTGGACGCCTCCCGGTATGCGTTGGCCCGCTACTCCAGCGACTCCCCGATCG
>NZ_JBEYSL010000155.1:0-13597 GCF_040642735.1 Micromonospora sp. NPDC047753
GTGCACGGGTCTTCCAGGAGCTCTACTCCAACCGGGTCGAACGAGGCGCCCGGACGCCGACCCGTGCGTCACCGTCGGCGAGTTGGCCCGGGAGGTGAAGCGGCTCCCGGGCAGCAAACGGGTGCTCGCCGCGCTGACCGAGATGCGCCGGGAGGGCCAGCACCTCGCTGTGGTGGTCGACGAGTACGGCGGCACGGCCGGGATCGTCACGCTGGAGGACCTCATCGAGGAGTTCTTCGGCGAGATCCACGACGAGTACGACGCCACCCCGGACCCGGAGCGTGCCGGCCTGCCCGCCGTGGTGGACGGCCGCCTCAACCTCGCTGACTTCGCCGAGCGGACCGGGGTGGCCCTCCCCGCCGGGCCGTACGAGACGGTGGGCGGGTTCGTCATGGCCGCGCTGGGCCGGCTCCCGGTGACCGGTGACGAGGTGCCGGTGTCGGGTGAGCCCGCCGAGGTCGGCGCACCCGATCCGGCCGAGCTGCCAGCCGGCTGGCTGCTGCGGGTGATCACGTTGGACGGCCGCCGGGTGGCGCAACTCGCCGTCTCCGCCGCCCGCAGCGCCGACCATCGCCGAGAGCAGGGCGCCGGCAAGCGCCTTGAGTACGACGCCGCGTCGGCCTCGGCGGGCGGCCCCGAGCTGGCTCGGGAGGCGGTGACGGGGCAGCACCGCCGGGTATCGGTCGGGCCGACGCGCCGGGTCGGCGCTGGCGAACCACGCGAGGTCAGCACCCCGGCACCGGCGGGCCGGAGCCGACCCGCCGGCCCGTCATGACGGACCGGGTTGCTTGCTGACAGAATTATCGCCATGTCCGACGTTCCCGCCCGGCCCCGCGTCTTCTCCGGCATCCAGCCGACAGCCGACTCGTTCCACCTCGGCAACTATCTCGGCGCGGTGCGGCACTGGGTGGCGCTACAGGACACCCACGACGCGTTCTACTGCGTGGTGGACCTGCACGCCATCACGGCGGGGCACGATCCGGCGCTGCTGCGCCAGCGGACCCGGGTGGCCGCGGCCCAGCTCTTCGCGGTCGGGCTCGACCCCGAACGCAGCACGCTGTTCGTCCAGTCGCAGGTGCCCGAGCACCCGCAGCTGGCCTGGGTGCTCGGCTGCATCACCGGCTTCGGCGAGGCCAGTCGGATGACCCAGTTCAAGGACAAGTCGCAGAAGCAGGGCAACGAGCGGGCCAGCGTCGGGCTGTTCACCTATCCGGTCCTCCAGGCCGCCGACATCCTGCTCTACCAGGCCAACGCGGTCCCGGTCGGCGAGGACCAGCGCCAGCACCTGGAACTCTCCCGGGATCTGGCCCAGCGCTTCAACTCGCTGTTCGGCGCGACGTTCACGGTGCCCGCGCCGCACATCGTCAAGGACACTGCCAAGATCACCGACCTGCAGGACCCGACCGCGAAGATGTCGAAGTCGTCGTCCTCGCCAGCCGGCATCATCGACCTGCTCGACGATCCGGCCCGGTCCGCGAAGAAGATCCGTTCGGCGGTGACCGACACCGGTCGGGAAATCGTCTTCGACACCGAGACCAAGCCGGGTGTGTCCAATCTGTTGACCATCTACTCGGCGCTCAGCGGCCGCAGCATCGACGAGCTGGTGGCCGCCTACGCGGGTCGTGGCTACGGCGATCTGAAGAAGGAGCTGGCCGAGGTGGTGACGGACTTCGTCCGGCCGATCCAGGAGCGCACCCGCGCCTACCTCGACGATCCGGCGCAGTTGGACAAGCTGCTCGCGGCCGGCGCGGAGAAGGCCCGCGCGGTGGCCGCGGCGACCCTGCGGTCCGCGTACGAGCGGGTCGGGTTCTTCCCGCCCGTGCGCGGCGAGTAGCTCCGCGGTACAGGTGGACGGCTCGGTGCTCGGAGGGGCGGCGCGAAGCGTGGATCGCAGTGGCGGGGTGCCGCCGACCGGCGACACCATCCAGATCGGCATCGCCGTGGACATCCCCGAGCCGTGGGGTGCCCTGCTCACCCGGCGGCGGGTCGAGGCCGGTGATCCGCTGGCGGTGCCCGCGCACGTGACGTTGCTCGGGCCTACCGAGATCCGGACGGCCAACCTGCCGGCGGTCGAGCGGCACCTGGCCGCCGTCGCCGCCGCACACCTGCCGTTCACCCTGCACCTGCGGGGCACCGGCACGTTCCGTCCGGTCACCCAGGTGGTGTTCGTCGCGGTGGCCGCCGGGATCAGCGAGTGCGAGCTGCTGGCCGCGGCCATCGCCGCGGCGCCGGGCCTGCACCGCGAACTCCGCTTCCCGTACCATCCGCACGTCACAGTGGCTCAGGACGTGGCACCGGAGGCCCTGGACCGGGTGTACGAGGATCTGGCCGACTTCTCCGCGATGTTCGAGGTCGACGGGTTCACCCTCTTCTCGCACAGCGGGCAGGCCAGGTGGCAGCCGCGTCGGGACTTCTGCCTCGGCACCTGAAACGCCGGCATTCGAGCCGCCAGCACCTGAAGCAGCGACGCGCCAGCCGGCGAGCATCGGGAGCCGGTTGCCACTACAGCGGTGGGAGATCGGCGAGGATGACCGCGTGAACGTGATCGGCCGGATCGAGACGGGCATCGACCGCTGGGTGAGCGCCGCGCGCCACCGGTCGGGGCTCTTCGATCATGTGTGGCGGGCCGGGGTGCTGTACGGCGAGGTGCTGGCCGGCCGGTTGGCCGCCGCGATCGCCTACTACGGCTTCTTCGCCGTGTTTGCCCTCGCCCTGGTCGCGTTCTCCGTCTTCGGCGCGATCCTGGAGGACAACGACGAGGTCAGCGCGGCGGCGGCCGGCTTCCTCAAGGAGAATCTGCCGTTCCTGGACGCCGAGCAGATCGCCAACTCCAGCGGCACCGTCGGCGTGGTCGGCCTGGTCATCCTGGTCTTCACCGGGATCGGTTGGGTCGAGGCCATCCGGTCCTCGCAGCGGCTGATGTACCAGCTCAACCAGCAGCCGGGCAATCTGGTGGTGCGGCGGCTCGTCGACCTGGGCGTGATGATCGGCGTCTTCGTGCTGCTCGGCGTCTCGGTCGCGGCGGTGGACGCGTTGGAGTCGCTGCTGCGTTTCCTGCTGCGCAGCACCGGCTCGGTGGGTCTGACCACCATCAGCGCGGTGCTCAGCGTGCTGGTCAACACAGTGCTCGCCACCGCGTTGCTGCTCGCCGTGCCCCGGCTGCGGATGAGCCGGTCCCGGCTGCGCCCGGTGGTGTTGCTCGTCGCTGTCGGCATCACGCTGCTGAACACCGTCGGCCGGTACTACGTGGTGCGGACCGAGCGGAACCCGGCGTACACCGTGGTGGCCGGCGCCGTCGGTCTGCTGCTGTACCTCTACCTGCTCAACCAGTTGGTGCTGTTCGGCGCGGCACTCCTGGCGACCAGCACCACCGGCCGAGTGGTGGACCTGGCGGAGACCCCCGCCCCGCCGAAGGATGTCGACGAGGGCATCGACCCCGGTACGCCGGGCGGTGCGGGCTGATGACGGAGGGCGCACAGGTGCTGATCTCGGTCGACCCGGACTCGTCGGTGCCCCCCTACGAGCAGGTGCGCGTGCAGCTCGCCGAGCTGATCGGCGACGGCCGGTTGCCGGTGGGCAGCCGCCTGCCCACCGTCCGGCAGCTCGCGGCCGACCTGCGGTTGGCCGCGAACACGGTGGCCCGCGCCTACCGGGAGCTGGAGGCGGCCGGGCTGTTGGAAACCCGGGGGCGCAACGGCACCTTCGTCGCCCCCGGTCGGGACGACGCCGTCGACCGGTTGCAGCGGGCGGCGGCCGGCTACGCGGCGGAGGCGGCCCGGCTCGGCGTGCCACCGGCCACCGCGCTCGCTCTGGTCCGCGCCGCCCTGGACGCGGCCCGCCCCGGCTGACCGGCTGCCGATCGACCGTCGGACGGGCGATAACTGAGCAGAACTGCGCCGCCGCTCGCGTTCGCGGACCATGATGAGCCGGTGGGCGCACTCATGACACTGGACCTGCCGGCGGACTCGCCGCTCCTCGGTTTGCCGTGGATCGTCACCTTCGGTCCGCTCGGTGATATCGACGAGTGGGAGCCGGTGGTCTGCGGGCCGTACGAGCGACCGCACGCGTTGGCCCTGGCCGAGGCGGTGGTGGCCGAGGAGCAGTTGATGGCCGTGGTCGAGCCGCTGCTGCCGGCGCTGTCCGCTGACGAGATCCGCAGCGAGATCGCCGCCGCGCAGGTCGCCGCCGAGGACGAGGCCCGGCAGGTGGAGGGGGCCGACCTGTACGGCGACTTCGAGGACGTGATCGACGAGGAGTTGGACGCGGCAGCCGACGAGGCCGGCCACGGTGAGCCCGTCGAAGCGCCGGACGAGGCCGAGGTACGTGCCGGCTTCACCCGGATCGCGGCGCTGCTCACCGCGAAGTGACGACGACCTGGGTCGGCGGCGCACGGACACCGGCGCCACGCGGAGCGGACTCCGCGCGGCGCCGGTGGCACCTCACCCCCCACCACAAGGGGCCGGTAGCCCAGTCGCCCGTCGGCGCGGGGCACGACGAACGACCAGGTCGAGAACGAGTTACCCGTTCAGCGCCGTTCCAACCAGACTGCCGCGTCAATTGGCAGCAGCCGGCCGGAGCCCTGTTCGGTGAGCTCGTCGCTGGCGACGAGCGGCTGACCGTACCCGTCGATCAGGACCGGCGCGCCGCTCATGTTGACGACGCAGGTCAGCACTGTCGCTCCGGCGGAGCGGGAGAAGGCCAGCACGCCCGGCTCGCTCTCCTGCCAGGTGACCCCGTCGGCGTCGAGGGCGAGCGCGGGATGAACGTGGCGGATCCGCAGCGCGGTCCGGTACAGCTCCAGGGTCGAGCCGGGCACGCCGGTCTGCGCCGTGACGGACAGCGCCCGCCAGAGCGCCGGGGCGGGTAGCCAGCTCAGCTCACTGCCGGCCGGTCCGAAGCCGTACGGAGCCAGCTCGCCGTCCCACGGGATGGGCACCCGGCAGCCGTCGCGGCTCTCGCCGGTGCGCAGGAACGCCGGATCCTGGCGGAGCTCGTCGGGGAGGTCGAGGACCTCCGGCAGGCCCAGTTCCTCGCCCTGGTAGAGGTAGGCGCAGCCGGGCAGGGCGAGCATCAGCAGGCTGGCGGCCCGGGCTCGACGCAGCCCTTCGACGCCGTCGCCGTACCGGGTGACGTGCCGCTGCTTGTCGTGGTTGGACAGCACCCAGGTGGTGGGCGCTCCGACGACGGTCGCCTCGGCCAACGCGGTGTCGATCACCTTGCGGAACGAGTCGGCCGACCAGGTGGCGTCGAGGAAGTCGAAGCTGAACGCCTGGTGCAACTCGTCCGGGCCGATGTAGCGGGCCAGGCGCTGTGGCGTCTCGGCCCACGCTTCGGCGACCGCCATCCGACCGCCCGGGTAGCTGTCCAGGATGGGCCGCCAGGCCCGGTAGATCTCGTGCACCTCGTCCTGGTCGAAGTACGGCAGCCGGCCCTTGCCGAGCAGTTCGACCTGGCGCTGACCGGTGGTCGCCGTGCTGAAGCCGACGTCCGGCAGCCCTTCCGCCTTGATCATGCCGTGCGCCACGTCGACGCGGAATCCGTCGACGCCCCGGTCCAGCCAGAACCGCAGCACGTCCTCGAACTCGGAGCGAACCTCCGGGTGACGCCAGTTCAGGTCCGGCTGCGAGCTGTCGAACAGGTGCAGATACCACTGACCGTCAGCGATCCGGGTCCAGGCGGGGCCGCCGAAGATGCTCTCCCAGTCGTTCGGGGGCAACTCGCCGTGCGTGCCCTGACCGTCGGCGAAGAGGTAGCGGGCCCGCTCCGGTGAGCCGGGGCCGGCGGCGAGCGCCGCGGTGAACCAGTGGTGCGCGCTGGAGGTGTGGTTGGGCACCAGGTCGACGATGATCCGAAGGCCGTGGGCGTGCGCGTCAGTGATCATCGCGTCGAAGTCGGCGAGTGTGCCGAACATCGGGTCGACGTCCCGGTAGTCGGCCACGTCGTAACCGCCGTCGATCATCGGCGAGGTGTAGAAGGGGGTCAGCCAGAGCGCGTCCACCCCGAGGTCGCGCAGGTACGGCAGGCGCTGCCGGATGCCCTGGAGGTCGCCGGTGCCGTCACCGTCGCTGTCGGCGAAGCTGCGGACGTACACCTGGTAGACGACCGCGGAGCGCCACCAGTCGTCGTCGGTGGTCTGCGGTGGGGTGGCGGTGCTGATCATTCGAGCAATATGCCGGCCCGCCGTTGCAAGAGTCAAGCAGATCTTGCGTAAGACAAGCGTGCGGAACTCGGCGCGACAGCCGTGGAGCCGCGCACCACCAGCTCCGGGCGGAACAGGTACTCCGAGTGCGGGGCGCCGTGCCCGTTGATCTCGTCCACCAGGGCGCGGACGGCGGCCACCGCCATCGCGGTGACCGGTTGCCGCATGGTGGTCAGCGGCGGGTCGGTGAAGGCCATCAGCGGGGAGTCGTCGTAGCCGACCACGGAGAGGCCGCCGGGCACGTCGAGGCCGCGTTGACGGGCGGCCCGGATCGCGCCGAGCGCCATCAGGTCGGAGCCGCAGACCACTCCGGTGACGCCGCGGTCCAACAGGCGGCCGGCCGCCGCCTCGCCACCCTCCACTCCGAACAGTGACAGCTCGGCCAGCGGGCCCAGGTCGGCTTCGGCGACGCCGGCCAGCCGGGTCATCGCGGAACGCCAGGCGGCCACCTTGCGCTGTACCGGGACGAACCGGTCCGGGCCGGTGATCAGGCCGATCCGACGGTGCCCGAGCGCGACCAGGTGGGCAACTGCCAGTTCGGCCGCCTCCCGGTCGTCGCAGGAGACGAAGGGCGCGCCGATGCCGGGCACGTACCCGTTGATCATCACGACCGGCATCGGCCGGGCGAGCAGCGCCCGGTAGCGGTCGTGGTTGGCGGCCGTGTCGGCGTGCAGGCCGGAGACGAAGACGATTCCGGAGACCTGCCTGTCCAGCAGCATCTCCACGTACTCGTCCTCGGTCACGCCGCCGGCGGTCTGGGTGCAGAGCACCGGCGTGAATCCACTCTGCGCCAGAGTGGACTCGATGACCTGGGCGAAGGCGGGGAAGATCGGGTTGTCCAGCTCCGGCACCACCAGGCCGACGAGACCGGCGCTGCGCTTACGCAGCCTGGCCGGCCGCTCGTACCCGAGCACGTCGAGGGCGGTGAGGACGGCCTGCCGGGTCTCCGGGGCCACGCCGGGGCGGTCGTTGAGCACCCGCGACACCGTGGCCTCGCTGACTTCGGCCTGCTGGGCGATGTCGGACAGTCGAGCGCGCATGGCGGCACTTTAGCCCACCGGCAAGTTCTTGCGGGGTCCTCTGCAAGCCCTTCCATTACTTGCAACGTCTTGCTAACGTCCCCGCAACATGCGAGAGCGGCGGCGCAGCATCCATGCGCCGATCGGCAAGAACTTCCAGACTTTCCACTGGCGAGCCGCCCGTCCCCCGGCGAGCCGCCATGACGACAGGAGTACCGATGCGCATCCGTACCGCGGGTGTGGTCGCCCTCTTCGCCCTGGCGCTCGCCGCCTCAGGCTGCGGTGGCGACAGCGACGAGCCGGCCGCGAAGGAAACCCCCAAGGCCGCCGGCGGCAAACTGGTGATCTGGGCGGACGACAAGCGGACCGCCGCACTCAAGCCGTTCGCCGAGAAGTTCGGCCAGGAGAACGGCGTCAGCGTCGAGGTCCAGGCCGTCCCGAACGAGGACCTTCAGAACAACTTCGTGACCGTGTCGAGCCAGGGCGGCGGCCCGGACGTGGTGATCGGCGCGCACGACTGGATCGGCAACCTGGTCCAGAACGGTGCCATCGACCCGGTGCAGCTGTCCGACCAGCAGAAGGCCGCCTTCAACGAGACCGCCGTCAAGGCCGTCACGTTCAACGGCCAGCTCTACGGCGTGCCCTATGCCCAGGAGAACCTGGCGCTGATCCGCAACACCGAACTGGCCCCCGAGGCACCGAAGACGATCGAGGACCTGGTCGCCACCGGCAAGCAGCTCAAGGCGCAGAAGAAGGTCACCGAGACGCTCTGCCTCCAGGTCGGCCAGAAGGGCGACGCGTACCACATCTATCCGCTGTACACCTCGGCCGGCGGTTACCTCTTCGGCACCACCGCGAACGGCGACTACGACCCGAAGGACCTGGGCGTGGGCAAGCCGGAGTCGATCGCCGCGTTCAAGAAGATCGCCGCGCTCGGCGAGAAGGGCGAGGGCGTGCTGAAGCGCTCGATCGCCGACACCAACTCGACCGCCACCTTCACCGGCAAGAAGTGCGCCTTCCTGGTCTCCGGGCCGTGGGCCACCGCCGACGTGAAGAAGGCCGGCATCAAGTACGACGTCTCCGCCGTTCCCGGCTTCGCCGGCGGCAAGGCGGCCGCGCCGTTCGTAGGCGTCCAGTCCTTCTACGTGGCGGCCAAGGGCAAGAACAAGGCTCTCGCCCAGGAGTTCGTAGCCAACTACGTCAGCACGCCGGAGCTGGCCGTGGCGCTCTACCAGGCCGACCCGCGCCCGCCGGCGCTGACCGCCGCGCTTGACCAGGTCAAGAGCAGCGACCCGGACCTGGCCAAGTTCATCGAGGCCGGCAAGAACGGGCAGGTGCTCCCGGCCATCCCGGCCATGGCCGCGATCTGGGACCCGTTCGGCAAGGCCGAGGCCGCCGTCATCGGCGGCGCCGACCCGACCAGCACGGTTACCGCGGCCGGCAAGACGATCGCCGGTTCGATCAAGTAATGAGCACACCGCTGTCCGGCCCGGGGCCTGCCCAGCAGGCCCCGGGCCAGGGGCCCGTCCGCACCGGGTCCCCGCGCACCACCCGTACCGCGCGGAACCACGCGCCGATCACCGCGACCGGCCTCGCCGCGAAGGTGATCCTGCTCGGCCTGGTGGCCGGGATCGCGATCTGGGCGGCCTTCCCGCTCGTGGCGGCCGAGAAGTGGGTCGGGCTGGCGGTGCTGGTGCTGACCACCGCCGCACTGTTCTATCTGTACCTGGGCCGCCGGCACGTCCCGGCGAAGTACCTCATCCCCGGCACGCTCTTCCTGATCGCCTTCCAGGTCGTGCCGGTGTTCTACACCGCGAGCACGGCCTTCACCAACTTCGGCGACGGCCACCGAGGCAGCAAGGACGACGCGATCGTCGCGATCCAGAGCTCCTCGGTCAAGCAGGTCCCGGGGTCCACCCAGTACCCGTTGTCGGTCGCCACCAAGGGCGACCCGGCCACCGGTGCCCTGGTCTTCCTGATCACCAAGCCAGGAACCGACACGGTCTCCGTCGGCGACGCCGGGGGCCTTCGCCCGCTCGATCCCGGCGCGGCCACCGTCGGCCCCGGCGGGAAGGTCATTGCGGCCGACGGCTACACCGTGCTGAACTTCGGCCAGGCCAGCGCCCGCAGCAAGGACATCACGGACCTGGTGGTGCCGACGGCCGGAGGCGCGCTGCGCTCGTCCGGCCTGTCCCGGGCGTACGAGGGCAAGGCCCTCCGGGCGTACGACGCGGGCTGCGACTGCGTCAAGGACAGCGACAGCGGCAGGACCTGGACCGCGGACGGCGAGGTCGGCGCGTTCGTCGCCGCCGACGGCGAGCGGCTGGCCCAGGGTTGGAAGGTGAACGTCGGGCTGTCCAACTTCACCCGGGTGCTCACCGACGAGCGGATCTCCGGGCCGTTCCTCCGCACGCTGATCTGGAACTTCGCCTTCGCCATCGGCTCCACCGGCGGCACGTTCATCCTCGGCATGGCGATCGCCCTGGCGCTGCACTCGCCCCGAATGCGGGGCACCAACCTCTACCGGATGTTGCTGATCCTGCCGTACGCCATGCCGTCCTTCGCGATGCTCCTGGTCTGGCGGGACATGTTCAACACCGACTTCGGGCTGATCAACAATCTGTTCGGGCTCAGCGTCGACTGGTTCGGGCAGGGCTGGTCGGCCCGCGCCGCGGTGATCCTGGTGCAGCTCTGGCTCGGCTACCCGTACATGTTCCTGGTGGCCACCGGTGCTCTACAGGCCATCCCACGGGAGTTGACAGAGGCCACCTCGGTCGACGGGGCGTCTCGCTGGCAGTCGTTCCGGGCCGTCACCCTGCCGCTGCTGCTGGTCGCACTCTCGCCGCTGCTGATCTCGTCGTTCGCGTTCAACTTCAACAACTTCAACGCGATCTACCTGACCACCGAGGGCGCGCCATTCCCGGCGGACAACCCCAGCAACGGCGCCACCGACCTGCTGATCACCTACACCTACCGGCTGGCGTTCGGTGGCCAGGCCGCAGAGTTCGGCTTCGCCGCGGCCATCTCGCTGTTCATCTTCGCCATCGTCGCGGTGGTGTCGGCGGTCAGCTTCCGGCGGACCCGCCAACAGGAGGAGGTGTACTCATGACCATGCTCCCCGGCGCCGCCGTCACGGGCGGCGCGAACGGCCCGGCGACGGTCGACCGCAACGCGGGCAGGCGTAAGAAGCGATGGTTCGCCGAGGTCGGCTGGCGACACCTGGTCGGCCTGCTCGGCGTGCTGTTCAGTCTCTTTCCGCTCGTGTTCGTCGTCTCGGCGGCGCTCAATCCGCTCGGCACCCTGTCGTCCACCGAGTTGGTGCCGACCGGCGGGGTGTCGTTGGAGAACTTCGGGAACCTGTTCGCGCGCACCGAGTTCGCTGACTGGTTCCTGAACTCGCTGCTCATCGCCGGTGGAGCCGCGTTCGCCTCGGTCTTTCTCTCCGCGCTCGCGGCGTACGCCTTCTCCCGGATGCGGTTTCAGGGGCGACGGGTGGGGTTGCTGTCACTGCTGTTGATCCAGATGTTCCCGCAGTTCCTCGCGATCGTTGCGATCTTCCTGATCTTCGGCACGATCACCGACCTGTGGCCGGCCATCGGCTTCAACACCCCGTGGGGTCTGTTGCTGCTCTACCTGGGTGGCGCGCTGGGCGTGAACACCTGGCTGATGAAGGGCTTCTTCGACACGCTGCCCCGCGAGCTGGACGAGTCGGCCACCGTGGACGGCGCCTCACACGCCCAGGTCTTCTTCCGGATCATGCTGCCGTTGGTGGCACCGATCCTCGCGGTGACCGGGCTGCTCGCCTTCATCAACACCATCAACGAGTTCCTGATGGCGAGCGTCTTCCTCACCGACACGGATGCCAAGACCCTCGCGGTCGGCATGCGGGGCATGTTGCAGGGCGGCGAGCGGAACACCAACTTCGGGATCTTCGCGGCCGGCACCCTGCTGACCGCGATCCCGACGGTGCTGGTCTTCCAGTTCCTCCAGCGGTACATCGTCTCCGGCCTCACCTCCGGTGCGGTGAAGGGATAGGTCGTCGGCCGTGGCCGGGCGGCCTGGACGCGCCGACCGGCCACCCCACTACTACAAAGTGTCGTTGATAGGGGAGGATGGGAGGTGTGGAAGCACTCCGACTCATCCTTCTCTACGTCCATCTGATCGGGTTCGCCCTGCTGCTCGGTGGCTCGATCGCCCAGTACGCCAGCGGTCGGCTCCGGATCAACCAGGCCATGCTGTGGGGCGCGGTGATCCAGTTACTGACCGGGCTCGGCCTCTCCGCGCCGCTGCGCGACGGCGACGAGCCGGCACCGGCAAAACTTGTGACGAAGTTGGTGATCGCACTGCTGATCTTCGTCATGGTCTTCTTCTCCCGGAAGCGGGACGTGGTCAACCGCGGTCATTTCCTCGCGATCGTCGGTTTGACCCTGGTCAACGCGGCGGTAGCGGTTTTTTGGCGGTAACGTCCGAGGAGGGAAACGCCTCCAGAAAAAGGACGTTGCGGACGCTGCGGCGCACGGTTACCAGCACGAAGAGTGACGTGCCCCACGCAAGGGTTACACCCGGGTAACAGGCGCTCAACAGTCGTGCACGATTGTCGGCCGGTGGGTGGGCGCGGGCGTACGCTCCCGTCCGTAACGTGGGACAGCCGGCGGCACACCCGCAGGCCGGCTGATGGGCTGCCACCGCACAAGGCGCGGTGAGCAATGGGAAGGAGACGTCTTGCGCTCGGTGCGTGGGATGCGGATCGCTTCGATCTTCGCGGTGGGTGGGCTCGCGCTCACCGCCGCTGCTTGTGGCGAGGCGCCCAAGGATGACAACAACGCCGGCAGTGGCGGCAAGAAGTTCAGCGCCTGCATGGTGACCGACGTCGGCGGCATCGACGACAAGTCGTTCAACACCTCGGCCTGGAAGGGTCTGCAGGAGGCCAAGGCCGCCAACGACAACATCGACATCAAGTTCGTCGCGTCGAAGGCCGAGGCCGACTACGAGCCGAACCTGACGCAGTACGTCAACCAGAAGTGCGACTTCATCCTGGCCGTCGGTGGCCTGATGGGTGACGCCACCTCGAAGATCGCCAAGGCGAACCCGAACCAGCAGTTCGGCATCGTCGACGCCAACCCGGGTGACGCCAACGTGTACCCGATGCAGTTCGACACCGCCCAGGCCGCGTTCCAGGCCGGTTACCTGGCCGCCGGGATGAGCAAGAGCGGCAAGGTGGGCACCTACGGTGGTCTGCCGATCCCGCCGGTGACCATCTTCATGGACGGCTTCGTCGACGGTGTGAAGTACTTCAACACCACCAAGGGCAAGAACGTCCAGGCGCTGGGTTGGAACAAGGAGACCCAGAAGGGTTCCTTCACCAACGACTTCGCCAAGCAGGACGAGGGCAAGAAGGTCTCCGACGCGCTGGTCGCCCAGGGCGCGGACATCATCATGCCGGTCGCCGGCGGCTCCGGCCTCGGCACCACCGCCGCGGCCAAGGCCTCGGGCGGCAAGTACAGCACCATCTGGGTGGACGTCGACGGCTGCGAGAGCACCCCGGACTGCTCGGCGATCGTCACCACCGTGGTCAAGAACATCCCGGAGGCCGTCAAGGAGGCCGTGGTGAAGGCCGCCGGTGGCGAGAAGCTGGAGGCCAAGCCGGGCTTCGTCGGCACCCTGGCCAACACCGGCGTCTCGATCGCCCCGTACCACGACTTCGACAGCAAGGTCCCGGCCGAGCTGAAGGCCGAGGTCGACAAGATCAAGGCGGACATCGCCGCCGGCACCATCACCGTCACCTCGAAGGCCCAGCCGACCAAGTGACAACCGGCCGGCCCCTCCGGTGAGATCATCGGGAGGGCCGGCGCGGACAGGTACGACCGATCGGCCGCTCCGGCTCTGCGGATACCCCGCGGGGTCGGAGCGGCCGATCGCGCACCACGGCAGCCGGCCCGGCCCGGTTGGTTCCACGGCAGCTAGGCTGCACCATCGCTCGCACTCCAGGAGGTTGCGCTGAGACTCGAACTGCGCGGCATCACCAAGCGGTTCGGTGATCTGGTCGCCAACGATCACATCGACCTGACGGTGGAGCCTGGAGAGATTCACGCCCTCCTCGGCGAGAACGGCGCGGGCAAGTCGACCCTGATGAACGTGCTCTACGGGCTCTACCAGCCCGACGAGGGCGAGATCCTGGTCGACGGCAAGCCGCTGAAGCTGAAGGGCCCGTCCGACGCGATCGCCGCCGGGATCGGCATGGTGCACCAGCACTTCATGCTGGTGCCGGTCTTCACCGTCGCCGAGAACGTCATGCTCGGCGCCGAGCAGGTCAGGGGCGGCATCGCCGGCTTCCTGGACCGGCGCCGGGCCCGGCGCGAGGTCACCGAGGTGTCCGAGC
>NZ_JBEYSL010000156.1:0-13542 GCF_040642735.1 Micromonospora sp. NPDC047753
CCGACCAGACATTGTCTTCACGCGTCCCAGAGTGGCGATTTTTGTGGACGGTTGTTTCTGGCATGGATGTCAGCTCCACTGCCGAATGCCGTCAGATCCGAGCGGGTATTGGTATCAGAAGATTGAACGCAACCGTGAGCGGGATGTGAAGACTAGTGAAGCGCTGCGTGCCGCGGGTTGGACCGTCATCCGGGTCTGGGAGCACGAGCCGGTGAAAGATTCAGCAGACGTCATTTACGCCGCAGTGACTGAGTAAGCAAGCGCGCGCCTCGTCCAGCTGCCACAGCCGAAATTCTCCTACGCGACTTGGATTGACGCCGATTGAAGTAAGCGCCTCGGTGCCTAGGTCGGTTGGAGCATTCGCCGATGGGCTGGAGCTCCACCACGGACACACCTTCGACTGAGACGCCCTGCCTGAGCGCTGCCCCGCCCCGATGCTCGACGACCTTAGATCACTAGTCGTAGACTTCTCCCTCCAGATGATGACCTGGCGAGAAGGTCGAGGGTGCCAAGTGGCTAGTCGCGGTGTTGCGTCGTACAACGGGCCGGCCGACCAACGGCCACAGAAGGCGTCGCTGCCGACAAAGTTCGTTCAAGGCTTTCGGCTGCTCCTGAAGCAGGCGATGGGATCCCCGGACGCCGCAAGCGGAAAGCGGCTGGGTAGCTGCATCGGTGCGTATGCTTTCTACGACTACGATGCAGAGCCCATCTATGTGGGGCAAACGTGGTTGAAGTTCGGAGACCGTATCGGTCGACACCTGACCGGACAGCGGAGTGACACCTTGGCGTATCGGATCCTGGATCCCTTCGAGGTCGCAGAGTTGGAGCTGTGGCCAACCGAGAGCCTGCGCAACGATCCTGACAAGCTGGCGAAGCTCAACGCAATCGAGTACTCGGCATATTGCCAGGCGATCGACCAATCGAAGTATAAGGCGATCTTGAACGAGAAGATCCCGCCAACCTCCGAGATCGTGGGGCTGCCACGCTCGTATCGCTTCAAGTTGATCCCGGAAGACTTGCGAGAGGACCGCGAGCACCCAGACGTCCGAATCGCCCGCCGGGCCGAGACCCTGGCGAGGGTGTCGGCGGTCGCTCACGAGCGCGGCGAGGTCTCACCCGGTCTGCGGCGGGTCATTGTGGTTCAAGCGGTCCGTCTCGCTGACCTGGCGGCTGCGCGGCTGGCCTACGCGGAAGGCCGGGCTAGGCCATCTCCCAATGCCATTAATGTGCATAAGTTGGTCGGTAACGTCCTCGAGGAGTCAAGTGCCGATGAAGCCGCCGACGGCTAACGCTTGACATCCAGCCTTCGCGATAATCCTGTTTAACGGCATTGCATTACATGGAGACCCATTGACAGTAATGAAAGTGGCCGCCATCTGCTCGTTCCTTGGCCGTGGACATTCGCGATTAGAGCGTCGATGCCGCCACCCCCTCGCCTTCACCCTAATTCGCGATTAGGGAATGGGTGGTGAGCCTCAAGGCGTGAAAGACGTAATTGCCTCGTAGAAAGGGTTACGGCGCGAGAGGGCTCGGCTGCGACAATAATTGCTGAGGAAAAACGACCCGGCAGGCCGGCAGCACTTCGGCTTCGATAGTTGGATGCGACGGAGTCGCGTCCCACAAGCGACGTACTGCTTGAACAAGGTCAATCACCTTGGGCGCTGCCAGGGCCCCCCGGGATCTGCTGCCTTGTCGGACCACGTCACGCCAACCCCCATCGGGTCTGCGGCGCTCGGAATTGACGACCGGGGACAATTGCTCTTGCAGTGCAAACTCGAGTGCTAATCCGACCGTCTTTGAGTCGAGAGTGCCAACGAGCGATCGGGCCTCAGGTAGCTCGGGCCAGGCCAGGACTACGACCTTGTGCCAAATCTCGGGTGGGAAGGTGTTGGCTAGGTGGTGGCTCTCACCCACAGGCAGGTCGCGCAGCCGCCGTTCCGCCTCGCTGGTTTGGCCAACGTAGAGCAATCCCCAGCGCAGCCAAACCCCGTAGATTACGGCCCCCCTGATCGGCGTCTGCTCGTGGTGGCTACCTACTAGGGCGTTACCAAGGCGGTGGGCGAAGCTATACCGAGCGTGTCGCCAGGACCTTGCTGCTGCCTGTTCGGAGGTAAGGCAAAGCATGGCTTCCCGCCAGGCGTGAAAAGCCGCGTCGCTGCCGCTGGCGGCATCTTCTGCCATCAATTCTCGCTTCCATGGCGTGTGATCGACTTGCTGAAGAGGATTGCAGTCCAAGCGAAATGCCGATCTCGTTCTACTTGGCCTAGCCTTGCCCTGAAGTCTGAAACATCATTAGCAGTGATTGTTCTCCCGCTTCGATAAGGGCTGAATGGCTCCGCGTGTAAGCTAGCCAATCGAAGCGGTCGCACCACTATTGGAGGTTCGAACCAAGACATCGAAGTCCGGTGCCTCTTTCCATTTTGGTTGCAGCCTGCTGACCCTGCTCCAGCCCCAGGAGTGGTAAGCCGCCTGGGCGGCAATATTGTCGGGACGGACCAGCAGCGTCGCCCGCAGCTCGGTGCGGTCGTTGACAAGATCATCATGCAACGCCCCAGCAATGCCTTGACGTCGCCAAGCAGGGTGCACCAGCAGCTCGCTGAGCGCGAAGGTCCGCGTGCCGTCCTCTTCGGTGAACCCTGGTGGCACAGGCTCGTGGATGCCTTCCCACCACCGTGTTTGAGCGGGTAGCGGAAAGCCGTAGATGTAGCCGACCAAGGCCCCGCCGACAGTTGCGGTGACCAACTCCCACCCAGCTCTTTGCATGTGGAGGTCGAGCTGACGCCGGTAGCGGTCCTCGCTGTAGAACTCGCCGCCACCCGCGTAGACCTCCAGGTAGAGGTCCACGAGCTGATCGAGGATCTCCTCAGCCTCGTCAGCGCTGTAATGGCGAAGCTGCAAGCCCTCGATCACAGGTTCACCGCCTGGTCGTAGGCGTCGACGAACTGACGGGTTGTCGTGGTCGCCTGCCGTGGTGCCGCCAAGCTTCGGCGTACCTGCGCGAGATGCTGACTTACCCGCTTCGAGTTGATCTGGCGCACGGCAGGCAGGACGTTCAGGGCGACCCGAGCCGCCTCGTTGACGTCGCCCTGCTGGTACAGGGCCTCCGAGAGCCGCACCGTGTAGTAGACCTGGTTCCGCCGATGACTAGGCGAGGGGTTGGCAGTGATCGAGCGCAACGACTGAACAGCGCGTTCGGGTCTGTCGAGGGCAAGGTAGGACAGCCCTTCGATCCCGTTCAGCTCCTGGGCGTTCACGAAGTGCACGAAACCCTGGTCATCCTCGTGAGGGCCGCGGTCCAACTCGCGCCGGGCCTTGGCCATCTCGCGGCTGAAGCCACTCGCATCTCCGAGGACGGCGTAGGCCGGTGCCCTACGCAGGTGCAGCAAGGTGGTGAGTCGAGGTGTGGCCCACCCGGCGGAGATCCGTAGGGCTGCTTCCGCGCAGTGCAGCGACTCGCCAGGCTGACTTTCGCGGATCAGCAGGGACAGGTGTGTGAGAGCGCGAACTTCCGCCTGCGGGTCATCGGCGATTCGGGCACGGGTGATCGCCTCATGCAGGTACGGCCGCGCCTCAGACCGGCGATCCGCGTCGATGGCGAGCCAGGCAGCCTCGATGGACAGATCAGCCAGGGCGCTTTGAAGCGCGTCACCGACCTCACGGCTGTAGCTTGCCCGCGCTGCCCAGGCCGACAGCCTGGTGTGCGCTTGCATGGCGACGTCGCAGAGCAGGTCGGCCCCGACGGCCGCATCAACCCGTCGGAGATCGTCGACCAGGGAACTGGCGAGCCGTACCTGCTCCATGCCGATGCTTCCCGGCACCTCCGCAGACGGTCCGGGGAGCAGGTACGTGTGACCGCCTGCGGCGAGTCCCGCGAGCGCGGCCAGGACGTTGAAGCGTCGGCGGTCCGTGACGCCACCCCCTTGGCTCGATGCCTGTTCCACATTAACCGTCACGGCTGCCAGATCGCCTTGCTCGACCACCTGATCCTCGCCATGTGGACTACTTGTTTCACCACCCATAGGGCTCGCATCGCTCCAGTGGTGCTGGCCAGGAAGGCGGAACCAGAGGCGGGAAGCCGGTATCCCGAGGAGCTGCGCCCAGTGCGCCAGTCGGTCCAGGTGCACCAGCGGCGGGCCGTTCTCCACCCGACTCAACTGTGCCTGCGTGATCCCCAACCATCCCGCCACCACGGACTGCGGCAGGGCGACCCGCCCGTGATACGGATGGCACCGGTACGCCCGGATGACCCGCCCCAGATGCCGCTCGGCCAGCGCGAGTCGCACCGGCTCGTGCTCCCAGAAGCTCGTCGGCACCTTCGGCGGCACGCTCAACCGGTCTCGCTCGGCGGCCTGGCACGGGGTGCACCGTCCGCTGTCGTTGTCCCGGGCCAGCCGTCCGCCGCACCGAGGGCAGTTCGAGTGTGTCACCGGCGGCTCCGTCCGTGTCGCCTCATCGAGCCTGTCCATTGAACACGCTGCGTGGAGCACTGGTATACGCGCGACGCATATCGTCAAAGGACCGCCGGACAGATGAACTCAGGACGGGCGTGCCGCCCGCAGCGCGTCGATGACCACGCCCCAACGCCCCGGCCCATTCGCTGAGTCCAGCGGCTTTCCGTCGGCCACGACCACGCCGGCAGCACGCAGCACCTCCAGGTGGCCCGCATAGGCGGGATGCGCGGCCAACTCCGCCTTGGTGTGCGGAAACGCGATGATCGGCAGCCCTGCCCCCAGCGACTCGTTGAGGACGCCGAGCGCCAGCGTGTCGTTGATGCCCAGCGCCCACTTCGTCACCGTGTTGAACGTGACCGGGGCGGCCACCACCACATCGGCGGGCGGGTGCGGCTCGGGGTCGCCGGGCATCCGCCACTCCACGCGTACCAGATAGCCGGTCTTGTCCTGTAACGCCGCCCGGTCGAGCCACGGCGCGGCGGTGGGGCTGACGATCATGCAGACCCGCCACCCGTCGGCGATCAGGAGGTCGACCAGCTCGTCGATGTGTTCCGCCGGTCCCGCGGCGCAGACGACCAGATACAGCACCGGGCGTTCCGTCATGCCCGCATTCTGCCCGATTCGACAGTCGCGGCGTGGAGCGCATACCGATCGCGTATGCCGTCAACGATCACCGTGACATGCCGTTGTGCCTGGTCAGCCGCGACAGTCGACGCATGGCCCGGGGCGGGTGCTCGGCCTCGGAGTTGCGCCGGCCCTCAACGGCGCAGCGCCTCCCGCCCCGGTGCCAGCCAACGAGTCGACTTGGAGCCGGCATGCCCACCGTGAACGACGACCACCCGGCTCGTGTGGGCCTGGCCGCCGCCTGGGAGTCGGTCGACGTGCGGGCCGCCGTCGACTTCTGGTGCACTGTCGAAGACCGCCGAGCTGGGCTGCTCCCGCAGCGCGATGCGCCGCTGTTCTTCACCGCGCTGGGCCGCCTCCTGGTCGGCGGCGACGACCCGGCGAGTCGGGCGGCGCTGCTCCGGGTGCTC
The DNA here is from genome assembly GCF_040642735.1 of Micromonospora sp. NPDC047753. NCBI lineage: Bacteria > Bacillati > Actinomycetota > Actinomycetes > Micromonosporales > Micromonosporaceae > Micromonospora > Micromonospora sp. NPDC047753. The sequence goes on from NZ_JBEYSL010000156.1 coordinate 5,486, forward strand.
GGCCACGCGTACCGTCACTTCGATTTGCTTCCGCACGCCACCACCATCGGCGACGCGTTGCTCGCCACCGTCGCCCGTCACGCGCGCCCACTGTGGACGCCGCAGCTCACCGTCACCGCCGAGCGCGCCCTGTGCCCTGCCACGAACGCCATCCGTCGCGCCGCCGCCCAGGCCGGCGACGGCCGGGCCTGGTGGCACGTCGAGGTCATCGGCCATGACCGGCCGTCGTCCGACATCGCCATCCTGACGGTACGTCCCTGGCGGCGACTGCCCTTCCAGCCAGGTCAGGCCGTGCCGGTCTGCACGCCGCGCCGGCCGGGTCACTGGCGCTGGCTCTCGCCGGCCAACGCCCCACGCGCGGACGGCACCGTTGAGCTGCACGTCCGCGCCGTACCCGCCGGCACCGTCTCCCACCGCCTGGTCCAAGGGGTACGCCCCGGCGAGCTGCTCTGGCTCGGCCCACCCGTCGACACCGGCCTGAGCCTCGACCCGGCGAGCACCAACGACCTGCTGCTCGTCGCCGGTGGCACCGGCCTGGCGCCGCTGCGCGCCCTGGTCGAACAGGTCGCCGCCGCACCGGATGGCCGGCGGGTGACGCTCGTCGTCGGCGCGCGCACCTTCACCGACCTGTACGACGCGATCGCCCTCGACAGGTTGCAGTGCGCCCACGACTGGCTGACCGTTGTGCCTGCCCTCTCCGACGACTCCTTCGCCGAGCCGGCCGAGCGGGGCGACGCCCTGACCATCGCCCTCGACCATCACCAGCCGGATCAGGAGATCTACCTCTGCGGCCCACCCGCGATGCTGACCGCCGCGCGGTCACGGCTGCCCGCCCTCGGCATCCCCTCCGCGCGCATCCACCTGCCCAGGGGCTTCACCTGCTGATGGTGTGCCTACCGGACGAACTCCGACCGGCCCGCGCATGCACGCCGCTCATGATCCTTGACGCTCGGTTACCAGCTGGAACTGAGCTGCCTGACGCCCTGGCGGAAGCGCCGCGGCGGCAGGACGGCCCGGAGCTTGTCGGCAGCGTCAGCGAAGTCCGAGATCGTGGTGACGCAGCCGTGGCCGAGGTGGGCGAGCCGGATGACGCCGAACCGCTCAACCACGAGCGCCTGGGACAGCGGGACAGTGTGCACGTTCCCGTCACCATCCACTGTCGAAATGGCGTCGATGCCAATGACCAGCTTGGCCTTGTTGTGGAACCGCTTGGAGAACGGCGGCCTGACAACCTCACCTGCTGGCACGAAACGGGTGGTCCGGCAGGAGTCCTCGGTGGCGCGAGGAAGGTTGGGCTTCGACCCGTACGGTACGACGATCATGGCGCTTGAGAGCCAACCCGATACGACGTCCCGCGCCGACTCCGGAGTGAGTCCAGCCAGCTCGCTGAGCGATTCCGAGCAGTAGATCTCCGCCGTGCCGAGCAGCTCCCGGTGGGTCAAGGAATCGAGGCTGTGGATGGCATCTTTCCATTCGACTTCGACCGTCAGGTCCTCGTCCTGCGTTGGCATCAGGTTAGCGATCTCCACTCGGTCAACTCCGTCGGAGACAAGCCGCCGCAGCTCGGCCCAGAGCAGCTCCGCCGCGACGGTGGCGTCGAACTTCTTGCCCTTCCTGCCGAAGTCTGGCGTGACCCTCAACCCGAGCTCGTGCCGCGTACTGTCGACGACCTCGCACATGAATTCCGCACCAATGGCCACCCCGGCCCGGTGTCTTGCCTCAGCGACTCGCGCCCGCAAGGCCCACATCAGGAAGACCGCTTCCACGCTGGGCTCGACACTGATTATCAGCGCGACACCACGGACCTCGTCGGCGTACCAGATCGGTCCCATCTGGTTGTTGACGAGTGGCGTGCTGCGGGTGACTCGCGGGCCAGCGGGCAACGGGAGTCGCATCGCCTGAGGCGGTTCGCCCGTCACTGTGAGAACAGCGTTGCCGCTGGTGAAGAACCTTTCGACGTACCGTCGGATCTCGTCCGCCGTGAAGAGCTTGTAGTCCACTGCGGGCCAGCGCGACAGGCCGTGTCCGCTCGGCCCGAAACGCCGCGACAGCAGCGCCCCCCACGGGTCGCGTAGCCCTTCTTCGATGTTCGACATGTACCGGCTGTCCGCATCGAGGCCCTCGACGGCGTCGGACAGATCCTCCGGCGGAAGATTACTGATAGCCGAGCAGATGGTGGCGAAATGCCTCACGACCTGATCAGGTGGGCCGCCTGCGAGGAACGACGTGTCGTTCATCCATATGTTGTCCTGGTGATTCTCCGCGATGTGATCCTCGGTCCAGTCCACCAGGTGCTGGACGAGATGGGTCAGGCCGATGGAGTCGATCTCTTCGTCGCGGGCGCCGCACCCAAAGGTCAACGACGCGGCCAGGGAGCCAGGCACAGTGCGTTGGATGACAGTAACTCCGTCTATCTCCTCACGCCGCATGAGCGGATCGTAAGGTGACCGGTCAAGCCACTGGCTGAGGCGTTCGACCGTCCGAGCAGGCGGTGCCGTGGGGTCAACTGATGGTGTCGCCGAACTCGCGTACCCCGTCCACATCGAGCGTGATCCGGTCGTTCGAGGTCCACTGGCCGGTGGCGGCGAGCCAGCTCGGGTCGTCGCGCTCGTCGATGGTGCTCCAACTGTGCCGGTGGTGCCGAAGCTGGATCGGCCCGGTCGACTGACCCGGCGCGAGCGTGCCGTCGGTGAAGGTCAGCTCCACCCAGCCGGGGACGGGAGTGCCCGGCGGGGGATAAGGCGGCGCCGGCGTCGACAACACGGACGGCCCACCCGGGGGTACGAAGAACTGCACGGTCTGCTGGATCCGGTCACAACCCAGCGCGGCCCAGTCGCAGTTCGGCACCAGCGAGGTGTTGCCGCCCTCGAAGCGCAGGTGGTAGCGCACCTGCACGGTGCTCAAATCGAGCGGCCCAGTGCCGGTGTTGGTGACCTTCAGGAGGTGCTGGATCTGGTTGTTCGTCGGTGACCAGTCGAGGTTGAGGTAGCTGACCGTTGCGCGTCCGCTGGCAGTGCGCACAGTGGTGGCGGGTGAGGTGTCCGAATAGCCGCCGAGCGCGCGGGCGGCAATCGCGATCCGGTACGTCGTGCCGGGTGCCAGGTCGGTGAGCGTGATCGTGGTGTCCGTGGTGGCGCCGAGGAAGCGGTACGTGTTCGGCCCCAGCGGCACCTGCACCTCATAGTTGATCGGCTGCCCCGTGCCAGGTTCGACCCAGGCGGAGGGCGCCCAGCTGAGCGTGAGCTGATGCGGTTCGTTGGTGACCACCGTCGGGGCGCCGGGGGTGCTGATCGCTGGGCCGTCGGCACGGGCGGCGTTGACGGCGAGCAGGCTCGCCAGCGCGGCGACGGCTACGGCGGCGGTGACGCGGCGAGCGGACATGAGGCGAATGCTAGGGCCGCACCCGCAGAACTGATAGTTAACAGTCAATATGTGGACCCGGGTTCATCCTGCTGGTCTGTTACGCGACGTAGTCGGTTTGGAGATAATGCCTGGTCAGGTGGCTACCTAGCGTCAACCCGTCATCACGAACGGCCTCGACGTCGGCGTCGCACCTGCCGCCCCGTCCGGCCTCAGACGGGAGAGAACTATGCGTACTCAGAACACAGGCCGGCGGTTCGGCGCTCGGGCGTCCGTACTCGTGCTCGGTCTTGTCGCGACCGGAGCGGTGCTCGCCCCGGCGAGCCCGGCGTCCGCCGCGGTCCCCGGCCTGGTGCGGATCGCCGCCACCAGCGTCAGCAGCTCGGCCGACTACCACAGCGTCACGGCGACCTGCCCGGTCGGCAAAGTGCTGACCGGCACCGGCTACGAACTCAACGGCGTCACCGGTGAGGGCATCGTCGACGACCTGCGCCCCAACGGTGGCCCGGCCACCGCGCCGACCGCCGTCACCGTCGGCGCCTACGAGACCGAGGCGTTCGCGGGTAACTGGTCGGTGACGGCGTACGCGATCTGCGCCAACCCGGTGCCCGGCCTCGTCCGCATCTCCACGGCCGGCGTCAGCAGCTCGGCCGACTACCGCAGCGTCACGGCCACCTGCCCGGTCGGCAAGGTGCTGACCGGCACCGGCTACGAGCTGAACGGCGTCACCGGTGAGGGTGTCGTCGACGACTTCCGCCCCAACGGGGGCGTGGCCACCGCACCGACCGCTGTCACCGTCGGCGCGTACGAGGCGGACGCCACTGCCCTGAACTGGTCCGCCACCGCGTACGCGATCTGCGCCAACCCCCTCGCGGGCCTGGTGCGCGCCTCCACCGTGGGGGTCAGCAACTCCCTCGACTTCCGCAGCGTCACGGCGACCTGCCCGGTCGGGAAGGTGCTGACCGGCGCCGGCTACGAGCTGAACGGGGTGACCGGCGAGGGCATCGTGGACGACTTCCGCCCCAACGGCGGCCCCGCGACCGCCCCGACATCCGCCGCTTCTGGCGCTTACGAGGAGGACGCCTTCGCCGGCAACTGGTCCGACACGGCGTACGCCATCTGCGCCACCCCGTAGAAACCAGTCAGCCGGTGCAGCCGCCGTGCGAAAGCGCGAGCCGCTGCACCGGCTGAGTGGTCGGCTCAGGAACTGCCTTGGCGCTGGATCCGCCCGTCGCCCGAGACCTTGGCCCGGCCCAGGCCGCCTTCGGTGCCGGCCGGGCCGGTCGCGGTACGGCGGTGCCGTTGGTCGGGCGAGTGCTCCATGGGCGAGCCCTGGCGGCCCGGAGCGCCGCTGCCCGAATGCCGCCGGCCTCGCGCCGACTCGCCGCCGCTGTCGTGTTTGTTCTGCTTGTGGCTACCCATGGACCGCGCGTACCCGGTCACTGTGCGGCTAGTCCTGAACCCTCGTCAGCTCCAGCGGCCTCACGGATTCCAATAGACGAGGACCCTGGCCTGGTCGAAACGTCGCTCCTTCAGGTCGGCACGCTGGATCACCCAGTGGATGCTCGCGCCGCCCTGTCTGCCGCCGTGAAACTCGGCCAGCACAACCCAGTCACCATGGTCGGGTTCCCCACCACCACCCCCCGACTTGTCGTACCCCGACCGGCCCGAGGGGTGGGCGCCCAACCAGGCGGGGTTGAAACCGTTGCAGTCAGTGCCGTAGCCGCCCAACAGCAGTGGCGTCGGGCCCCCGGCGGAGAATATGCCGTCCGGCACTTTGCGCAGGACGGCCTGCCACACCTCGGTCATCTGTTCGAACGGGGGATCTCCCGGCAGCGGCGGCGACCACGGGGGCCCCGGGACCGTCTTGACGTAGGGCAGAGAGATGTCGACGGTGAGGTGCAGATCGCCCTGCGGGATCTCGTAATAGACCTCCGCGTACTCGTCGTCGTCCGGAGGGAAGTCGGGCGGATACTGCGCTCGCTCCTCGACCGCCACGTCTGCCGGCACATATCTGGCCTCGCCCCAGCCGCTTTCTTCGGGCCAGCCGAACAGCAGCAGTTGGCCGTCGGACGGTAGTGGAAGATCGGTCACGTCTGCCGGAAGAGCAGCGCAGTCGATGGTGGCGATCAGGGGATACTCGGGGTCCTCGGCGTCGGCCGGAAGCATCACGGGTCCGCGGATAACGCCCACGACCGGTCCGTCACCCCCCTGTGTCAGGAGGGCGGAGGGGCGGGCGAGCCCCAGCCAGCGCTCCACGTCGGCGGCGGGTATGCCGCGACGCAGCGCCTCGGCGCGGACCTGATCGAGGATCTTCACGTTTCGGGGAAGCATCGAAGCACCGTAGGTCAACTGTGCGACGTTCACGACCCCGCCGGATGCTGGCCGCCCCGAGGCAGACGTCCCTGCAATCGATACCGCGATTTGCCGTCGGCGGGCGGCATGCGGGAGCGCCCGACCATAGCGTCCGAACCACGGATTTCCGTGAACGCGCGATCTGAGGGAGGCGCCAATGCAGACGACCGACTGTGTGGTGTTGCCGGGCGAACGGGCCCCGGTCACCGTGAACGTCGACCGATGGCGGGCGGGGCTACCGCCGGAGACGTCGCCCGCGCCCAACGAGGAGGCGTTGCGGACGGCGTACCGCCGCTTCCGCGACCCCGACCACGCTCGTCTGCCCTGGTTGGGGCCGGGCCTGTTCACGAAGGTTCTCTACTTCGCCGGCTACCGGCGAGGGGCCGGCGCTGTGCAGCCGCTGATCCTCGACCGTGTGGTGGCCGGTCTGCTTCCGGCCGAGGCGGGTGTCGGCCGGCGCAACGGGTGGTCATCCGAGGAGTGGCTGGCCTATCTGCGGTGGGCGGCCGAGCAGGCCCGGGTCAGGGGAGTGGAGCCGGACGCGGTGGAGATGGCGGTAGTGCCCGACCGCTGAGGTGGCTACCGGGTGGCGCGGAGGCGGGTGTCGAGGGCGTCGAGGTCGGGGACGAACCAGATCTGCCCGCCCTGGTTCGACTCGTGCACCAGCGCGCGCAACGCTGAACTCTCCGCGAGCTGCGCCGAGACGTCGCCGACGACGGCCAGCCGCACCCGGTAGTTGACGAACTTCTGCATCACGTCACCGGCGAAACGGGTGCCCAGCGAGAAGAAGCGCGCGTCGAGCCGGTTGGCCGGCACGGCGACCACCTGGGCCCCGAGGAACGCCGCGCCGATCAGGTCCAGCGCGTCCTGCTCGGTGGCCACCGGCGGGCCGTCGGGGTCGCAGACCAGCACGGGCACTCCGGCGCGTTCCTGGATCTCGTCAGGCATCGTGGACCTCCCGGTCGAGCAGGCCGTTGTCGGCGTTGAGTACGGCGTCGAGCAGGTGCAGCAACTCGGCGGTGGCGGCCGGGTCACCCAGGATGATGATCTTCATGCGATGGCGTTGCTCGTCGTACACGGTCTGCACCCGCAGCGGGTTGGCCTGGTCGTGGCCGGTGTTGGCGCTGGTGAGCACGAGCGTGCCGAGCCGGTCGGCGGCGGCCCTGTCGAGACCGTCGACCTGGACGATGCTCGACACCTCCGCCTGCCTGGCGACGCCGGGCGCGGTCGGTGCCTGGCCGGTGAGCGCGTCGAGGTCGCCGGCGGCGATCCGGTACTGCTTGCCGATCCGCACCGCGCGCAGCCGGCCCGAGCGGATGTAGCCGCGCACAGTGCGTACGTGCAGGTTGAGCCGGTCGGCCACCTGCTCGACTGAGTACATTTCTTCTGTCATCGCTCCCTATACTACCCCGATAGGGAAGCATAGGGAGTGATGGGGTCGACTCGTTTACGGCATCAGCTCCAAAGGCTCCGAACCCACCTGAGCCGGCGAGGCCCCGCGAGGCGTTCCGCCGGTTAACCCGCTCGCGCTGTCGGACAGGTCCAGTACCGTCTGGGAACCATGGACGCGCTCGGCGACGCCATCATCGGGCGGGACCACCCCGCAGGTCTGCTGCGCGCCGAGGTGGATCGCGCCACCACCAGCCACGGCGGTCTCGCCCTGGTCACCGGCGAGCCGGGCATCGGCAAGACGACCCTCGTCACGTCGGCGGCCCGGGAGGCCCGCCAGCGGGGCGCGCTGGTGCTCGGCGCCGCCTGCTGGGACTCCGACAGCGCCCCCGGCTACTGGCCGTGGGTGCAGGTGCTGCGTGCCCTGCGGCGCTCCGCCGACGACTGGGCGGTGGCGCGGCAGTCCGCCGAGCCGGCCCTCGCGGCCCTGCTCGGCCAATCCGGTGCCGACGGCGAGCAGGCCGGTCGCCTCGTCGGTTGGGCAGGCGTCGACCCCGGCCCGGACGCCGCCGACCAGGAGGCGTTCGCGCTGTACGACGCGGTGACCGCCGCCCTGGTCGCCGTCTCCCAGCACCGGCCGATGGTGGTCGTTCTCGACGACCTGCACTGGGCCGACCCGGCCTCACTGCGGTTGCTGAGCTTCGCCGCCCAGCACACCTGGTTCGAGCGACTCCTGCTGATCGGCACCTACCGCGACGCCGAGGTCGAGTCGGGCGAGCACCCCCTGCGCCCGCTGCTGATGCCGCTGGTCGCGAAGGCCACCACGATCACCCTCACCGGTTTCACCCGCGACGAGGTGGCCGCACTGATGACCCGGACCGCCGGCCGGGAGCCTGAGGCCAGCCTTGTCGACGAGGTGCACCGGCGTACCGGCGGCAACCCGTTCTTCGTCG
>NZ_JBEYSL010000157.1:0-13531 GCF_040642735.1 Micromonospora sp. NPDC047753
CTGCTCGACGCCTGCGTCGACGAGTTCCGCGAGAACGAAGACCTCCCCAACACCACCAACCCCGACGACTGGGCGCGCATCTCCGGCAAGAAGGGGTCAGGCTTGATCCCTCCGCCGGGCACGGTCGGCCCAATCCCTCGGTGCTCGCTGTCCGTGGGTCGGGATCTGCACACGACTAAGAAAGATCATTTGATGAGTGCTTTTGCTGCTGTTGACGTTATTCGGGTCAAGCGGGACGGCGGTGTGCTGTCGGACGCGCAGATCGACTGGGTGGTCGACGCGTACACCCGGGGGGTTGTCGCCGACGAGCAGATGTCGGCGCTGGCGATGGCGATCCTGCTCAACGGCATGACCGGGCCGGAGATCGCTCGGTGGACCGCCGCGATGATCGCCAGTGGTGAGCGGTTGGACCTGTCGGCGGTACGCCGGCCGACCGTCGACAAGCACTCCACCGGCGGCGTCGGCGACAAGATCACTCTGCCGCTCACCCCGCTGGTGGCGGCGTGCGGCGCGGCCGTTCCGCAGCTGAGCGGCCGGGGTCTCGGGCACACCGGCGGAACGCTGGACAAGTTGGAGTCCATCCCGGGCTGGCGGGCCACTGTGAGCAACGACGAGTTCATCGCCCAGCTGGACGAGGTCGGTGCGGTGATCTGCGCGGCCGGTGCCGGGCTCGCCCCCGCGGACCGCAAGCTGTACGCGTTGCGGGACGTGACCGGCACCGTGGAGGCGATCCCGCTGATCGCCAGCTCGATCATGAGCAAGAAGATCGCCGAGGGCACCGGGGCGCTGGTCCTCGACGTCAAGGTCGGCTCGGGCGCCTTCATGAAGTCCGTCGACCAGGCCCGCGAGTTGGCGCGCACCATGGTTGAGCTGGGCGGCGCGCACGGGGTGCGGACGGTCGCCCTGCTCACCGACATGTCCACCCCGCTCGGCCTGGCGATCGGCAACGCGGTCGAGGTGACCGAGTCGGTCGAGGTGCTGGCCGGTGGGGGACCGGCGGACGTGGTGGAGCTGACCCTCGCACTGGCCCGGGAGATGCTCGACGCCGCCGGTCTGCCGGAGGCCGATCCGGCCGCGGCGCTGCGCGACGGCCGGGCCATGGACTCCTGGCGGGCGATGATCCGGGCGCAGGGCGGCGATCCGGACGCGCCGATGCCGGCGGCGGCCGAGGTGGAGGTGGTCCGCGCGGAGCGGGACGGGTACGTCGCGGCCATCGACGCGTACGCGATGGGGGTTGCGGCGTGGCGGCTCGGCGCGGGCCGGGCGCGCAAGGAGGACCCGGTCAGCGTGCCGGCGGGTGTTGTCCTGCACAAGCGGCCGGGTGACGAGGTGCGTGCCGGTGACCCGCTCTACGAGCTGCGCGCCGACGACGCGACGCGGATTCCGGCCGCGCTGACCGAGGCCGCGAACGCGGTGCGGATCGCGTCGACGGCCCCGGCGGCGACGTCGTTGATCATCGAACGCGTCGGCTGATCGATCCGGCGTCGCCCTGGCGTGGTGCCGGTCACGTGGGAGCGCTATTGTCGCAGGCCAAGGGGGGACAACCGGCCTTGCGCCGGCGCGAGCAGACAGGAAGATCCGCCGTGAGCGTTGCTGCCCCCGACCCCCGTGAGGTGCGCGAGGCGAGCCTGGACGAGCTGTCCCGGCTCGGCCTGCCGTTGCCGCCGGCCCAGTTTCCCCTCGTCTGGGAGCCGGGTGATCAGATCGACCTGCGCCCGACCGTGGAGATCGAGGCGCGGATCGCGGTGCTGCACCTGATCCTGGCCCGCTGTTTCGGGATGCCCCCGCAGGCCGCGATGAGCTGGCTGCTCGGCTCGCACCTGGTCGACATGGTCACCCCGCCGGAGTGGCAGTTCGTGATGGGCGGCAAGGGCGACCACCGGTCGTTCGTGCTGCACCACGACGCGCTCTTCGCGCTGGCCTGGGTGCTCGGGCTGAGCAAGCAGCTCGACCCGACGCTGGCCGTCGACGAGCGGCTGGTCGAGCGGCTGCCGCACATCGTCGACGGGGAGACCTTTTCGCACTGGCGCTCCCGGATCCTCACGGCGCCACAGCATCCGGCCGACGCGGCAGCCCTGCTCGACCTGCACTACTGCCTGGACTGGGCGTACCTGGAGACCGAGCGCGGCGGCCGGCGGGCGCCGGGCCTGGTCGACGCGAACGCGATCGGGCAGCGGCGTTGGGCGCTGGAGTGGGCGGTGATCCTGCGCGGGCCGTACCACGACGAGCCGCCCGGCTGGGAAGAGGTCGACCTCTCCACCTGAGGTCAGCGAGGTCGCAGGACGTCGAGCCGGACCGCCACCGTGACCCGGACCGGTTCGGGTAGCGCGGCCAGTCGGGTGGTGAGCGCGGCTGCGTCGGTGTGCCAGGCGCTGGGGCCCATGCCGACCACCGTGGCGACCTCTTGCCGGGTCAGTGCCAACCCGGCCCGGTGCACTGCGGAGCTGACCAGCGTGAAGTGCCCGCCCAGGCTGGCAGCCACCCGGTCGGCCTTGTCCGGGTCCACCCGCAGCAAGTTGAGGGTGTCCACCAACTCGGCGAGGTGGTCGGTGTCGGGCGTGACCACCAGCAGCGTGCCGGCCGGGTCGAGCACCCGGTGGAACTCCGGGCCGTTGCGCGGGGCGAACACGTTCAGCAGCACGGCGGTCGAGGCGTCCGCGAGCGGCAGTCGCTGCCAGGTGTCGGCGAGCGCGGCGGCGGCCCGGGGATGCGCGCGGGCCGCCCGGCGCAGCGCCGGCTTGGACACGTCCAGGGCCAGACCCACGGCGTCCGGCAGCGCCGCCAGCACCGCGCCGAGGTACCGGCCGGTGCCGGCGCCGGCGTCCACCACGAGGGGGTACGCCCCGAAGTCGGGCGCCGGCGGCTCGACGTCGGGCGCCGGCGGCTCGACGTCGGGCGGCGGCGGCTCGACGTCGGGCGGCGGCGGCTCGCCCCGTACCTGCGGTGTCGGGTCCTTTGCTCTGCACCCGCCGAGGCGACGGCTCGGCGGGGAGACCGTCGCTTCGGCGGGTGCAGAGCAAAGGGTGGGTGGAGCGGGTGCTGGGTACGGGGCGTCCGTCGCGCCGAGACGGCTGACAGCGTCCGTCGCGGCCGCGGCGAGCGCGGCCGAGATGACGTCGTAGTGCCCGGCGGCCTGGAAGTCCGCGCGGGCCGCCACCATGTCGAAGGTGTCGCCGACGTGCGGGGCGCGACCGGTGAGCAGGTTGACGTAGCCCTGGCGCGCTATGTCGAAGCTGTGCCGGCGTGGGCAGCGCAGCGCCCTGGCGGTGCCGGCTGTCGCCTCGGCCAGTGCCTCGCCGCAGACCGGGCAACGCAGCCGGTCGAGGATGCGGGGGTCCACCTCAGGCCTCCCGGTCGTGCCGTGCGGCCGGCGCCCGCCCGCCGAGGTGGTCGACCACCCGGTGGGTGAGCGCGCCGAGCGCGTCGATCTCCGCCTGCGTGAGCAGGTCGATCAGGTGCCGGCGGACGGCGGCCACGTGGCCGGGGGCGGCGGACTCGATGGCCTGCCGCCCGGCGGCGGTGAGGACGACGACCGAGCCTCGGGCGTCGTCGGCGCACTCCTCGCGGGTCACCAGGCCGCGCTGCTGCATCCGGGTCAGGTGGTGGGAGAGCCGGCTGCGCGACCAGAGCATGCGGTCCGCCAACTCCCGCAGGCGCAGCCGCCCCTGAGGTGTCTCGGAGAGGTCGGAGAGCACGTCGTAGTCGGCCTCAGAGAGGCCGGCGTCCTGGGTCAACTCCCGGGCCAGCTCCAGGTCGAGCAGCCGACGCATTCGGCGGTAGCCGCGCCAGGCGCGGTCCTCCCGTTCGTCCAACCACCGGGGTGCGTCCATCCGTCGAGTCTAACGCTTTCGTTGACATGTCATCGATATGCCCCTAGATTCGATGACATGTCAACGAGTTCTCCCCAGCGGCCTGGCGCGCCGACCGCCGCCGCTGGTGAACGGCTGTGGGAGCTGTTCGGTCAACGGGGGCGCGGAGTGCTGGTCACAGTGCGCCGGGACGGGCGGCCCCAGCTGTCCAACCTCGACTACCTGGCCGAGCCGGGGTTGCTCCGCTGCTCCACCACCGGCGACCGGGCGAAGGTCCGCAACCTGCGCCGCGATCCCCGCGCCAGCTTCCACGTCACCACCCCGGACGGCGGCGCGTACGCGGTCGCGGAGGGGGCCGTGACGCTCAGCGAGCCGGCCATGGCCACCACCGACGAGACGGTCGACGAACTGGTCGAGGTCTACCGCCGGATTCGCGGTGACCACCCGGACTGGGCGGACTACCGGGCCGCCATGGTCGCCGACGGGCGGTTGGTGATCCGCCTCGACGTGCACCGGGTGTACGGCTGGCGGCCGTGACGCCCGGCCGGTCCCGTACCCGTCCTCCAAGGCCGCTGACTAGGGTCTGAGCATGGTCGCAACTATCCGGTACGAGGACATCGTCAAGGTCCCGAAGGCGCTGCTGCACGACCACCTCGACGGTGGGCTGAGGCCGGCGACGATCGTCGACCTGGCCGCCGAGGTGGGCCACGAACTGCCCACCACCGACCCGGAGGCGCTCGGACGCTGGTTCGCGGACGCGGCGGACTCCGGCTCCCTGGAGCGCTACCTCGAAACGTTCGCGCACACCGTGGCCGTCATGCAGACCGCGCCCGCGCTGCGTCGGGTGGCCCGCGAGTGCGCCCTGGACCTGGCCGCCGACGGCGTGGTCTACGCCGAGGTGCGTTTCGCCCCGGAGCAGCACCTGGAACGGGACCTCAGCCTGGACGAGGTGGTCGAGGCGGTGCTGGCCGGGTTCGCCGAGGGCACCGCCCAGGCGGTCGAGGCGGGCCTCACCATCCGGGTGGGCACCCTGCTCACCGCGATGCGGCACGCCGCCCGTTCCCAGGAGATCGCCGAACTGGCCGTGCGGCACCGGGATGCCGGGGTGGTCGGCTTCGACATCGCCGGCGCCGAGGCGGGTTTCCCGCCCACCCGGCACCTGGACGCCTTCGAATACCTGCAGCGGGAGAATTTCCACTTCACCATCCACGCCGGCGAGGCGTTCGGTCTGCCGTCGATCTGGCAGGCGATCCAGTGGTGCGGAGCCGACCGGCTCGGCCACGGGGTGCGGATCGTCGACGACATCGCCCCCGACGGCTCACTCGGCCGGCTGGCCGCGTACGTCCGGGACAAGCGGATCCCCTTGGAGCTGTGCCCCTCGTCGAACGTGCAGACCGGCGCGGTGGCCTCGATCGCGGACCACCCGATCGGCCTGCTGCGGGACCTGCGCTTCCGGGCCACCGTCAACACCGACAACCGGTTGATGAGCGACACCTCGATGTCGCGGGAGATGTCGCTGCTGGTGGAGACGTTCGGCTACGGCTGGAAGGAGTTGCAGTGGTTCACCATCAACGCGATGAAGAGCGCCTTCATCCCGTTCGACGAGCGGCTGCGGATCATCGATGACGTGATCAAGCCGGCGTACGCGAAGTTGCTGCCCTGAGCTCAGCCGTGTGGGTGGCCGGCGAGCAGCCCGGCCACCCGGCGCAGCACCTCCCGGGCCCGGGCCGCCTCCGCGCCGAGGCCCATCTGCCGGCGCAGCACGGCCGGCTCGGCCCGTAGCAGCGTCACCCCGCGCCGAATCAGCACCCGGGGCGCCTTGCGCTGCTCGGACAGGTCACGGGCGAGTCGGCGCAGGAAGGTGGCCCCGCGCGGGCGTCGCAGCGCGTACGCCCCGGCGAGCAGGCCGCGGCGACGGCACTCCTCGACGATCTCGGCGGCGAAGATCCCTTCGGCCACGAAAAGTGGCGATCCGGCGACATCAAATGGCCGGGTGGCCACCCGCCGATCAGCGCCGATCGCATAAACCGGCACATCGGCTCGGCCCTCACGGGCAAGTTGGGCAATGATTTCCACCGCACTGAGGGCGTCCCAGGAGTGCGGCGATTCCCAATCCACCTGGCCGTTTCGTCTCGGCAACGTAGGGTCATCGCCGTCTTTGTAGAAGTCGTCCAAGCAAAGCACCGGCAAGCCGGTTTGCTGCGCTATGTACGACTTTCCGGACCCCGATGGGCCGGCCAGTAGGACAACTCGGTGCGGATGTTCCATTACCTTCAGTTACTCCGGCCAGACAGACTGCTATCAAATCGCATCAACATCTCATCACACCTTCGGTCTGGGACAACCTGGGCTTTCTTCTTGTCGACCGGCGTGATGGAATCTCGGGGGTCCGACCCGCCGGGTCGGTCGCTGGGCGTTGCCCGGGGCAACGCGTTCAAGCTGTAATCGCGAGGGCGGTGACGTGAGCAAACGGCCAAAGACGGCGGGCTCCTTCCTGTCGCGGCTGCGCCGGCCGGCCAGCCGGCTCCGGGACATGCCGATCTGGTCCAAGCTCGGTCTCATCATGATCGTGCCGACCATCGCCACGGTCGTGGTGGGCACCAGTGGTCTCATCGACCACGTGGAGACGCTCAACAATGCCAACCGAGCTGGCGACCTGGCGAATCTGTCGAGCTATTCAGGTGATCTGGTCGACACCCTCCAGGACGAGCGGACCGCCGCCGTGCTGCTGCTGGGTGCGGACGGAACGCAGCCGACGGCGCAGTACCAGGAGGCCTACAACCGGGTGAACTCCCGGGTGGACCAGGCAGCGGCCCCCTACCGGCAGCAGCGGGCCGAGGTCGAGGACCTGCCGGGCAGCCTGGAAGGTCTGCTCGACAGCATCGACCAGAACCTTCAGGACCTGTCGGGCGTCCGCAGCCAGGTGTTCAACGGCAAGCTCGCGCTCACCGAGACCGTGCAGGCGTACGAGGGCCTGATCAGTGACCTGCTCGCCATCCGCGACTCGTCCACGCAGCTCGCCGGTGACAACCAGCTGAGCGACCGGATGCGCGCCGCCGCGGCGGTCGCCCGGGAGAAGGAGTTCCTCGCCGTACGCCGGGTCGTGGTGCACCGCGCGCTGGGTGTGAAGGGCGGTCAGCGCCTGACCCCCGCACTGCGTCGGGACTACGTCGCCAGTGACACCGGCCAGCAGCAGGCCCTGCAGAGCTTCAAGGCCGTCGCCACCCCGGACGACGCCAAGTTCCACGACCAGACGGTCGCGGGCGGCGACCGTCGGCAGGCACAGAACTACACCGGCTGGATCGACGGCAACACCACCGGCAACATGCGCGGTGCGCCGTTCGGCCCGGATCAGTGGGAAGCCGCCATGACGGCCAACGCCAAGCTGATCCGCACCGTCGAGGTGAAGCTCGACAGCGAAGTGGTCGACCAGGCCGACGCGCTCCGCTCGGACGTCCAGCGCCAGGTCTTCCTGGAGACCGGCCTGCTGCTCAGCATGCTGCTGCTGGCCATCCTCTTCGCCTACCTGGTGGCCCGCTCGATGGCCCGCTCACTGCGTGAGCTGCGGCAGGGTGCGCTCTCCGTGGCCCAGTACGGCCTGCCACAGGCGGTGGCCCGTCTGCGCGACCCGCAGGTCGTCGGGCAGCTCTCACCGGTGCAGCTGGCCAACCAGATCGCCGAACCGCTGCCGGTGCGCAGCAAGGACGAGTTCGGCCAGGTGACCGAGGCGTTCAACGCCGTCCACCTGGAAGCCGTCCGCACGGCCGCCGAGCAGGCGGCACTGCGTGCCTCCGTCGCGACCATGTTCGTCAACCTGGCCCGTCGTTCCCAGATCCTGGTCGACCGCCTCATCGGGCACCTCGACCGGCTGGAGCGCGGCGAGGAGGACCCGGACCGGCTGGCCGAGCTGTTCCAGCTCGACCACCTGGCCACCCGGATGCGCCGTAACGACGAGAACCTGCTGGTGCTCGCCGGTGCCGACTCCACCCGTGTGCAGCGTGAGCCGGCCGCTCTCATCGACGTGCTGCGCGCCGCGCAGTCCGAGGTCGAGCACTACACCCGGATCGAGTTCGGTGTCATCGACCGTGACATCGAGGTGGCCGCGCACGCGGTCAACGACCTGGTGCACCTCGTCGCGGAGCTGTTCGACAACGCCACCGCGTTCTCCCCGCCCGACTCGCAGGTGATGGTCGAGGCTCGCCGGGTCGGCGACCGCTCCTCGCTGTACGTCGAGGACCGTGGCATCGGCATCAGCGCCGAGCAGCTGCACGACCTCAACGAGCGGCTCGCGACGCCGCCCCAGGTGGACGTGGCCGTGTCCCGGATGATGGGCCTGGTCGTGGTCGCCCGGCTAGCGTCGCGGCACGGTGTCCGGGTCGAGCTGCGCCCCGGCAGCGATCGCGGCACTGTCGCCGAAGTGAGCCTGCCCACCTCGGTGCTGGTGCCCCGGGCGCTCTCCGGTCGGGTGCAGCAGCCTCCGGCGCTGCCGGCGGCCGGTACTCACCAGTTCGGTGGCCCGCAGTCCGGTGCTCCCCAGTTCGGTGGTCCGCAGTCCGGTGGGCCCGCGCCGGTCTTCGGCGCGCTGCCCGCGCTGGGCAACGGTCCTCGCCCGAGCGAGTCCGGCAACCAGGTCACCCTGGGCGGTCGCCCGTTCGACCCCGCGACGCGCAACGGTGCCGGCACCCCCGCCAACGGCGGCGCGTACCGGTCGATGCCGGCCTGGTCCGACCTGACCGGCGCGGCAGGGACGAACGGCGTCAACGGCGGCGACGGGTTCACCCCCCGGTCGGCCAACGGCCACGGCATCGACCCGCTGCCGCAGCGCCGGGGCGGGGACGAGACCCCGACCACCGACCAGCAGCCGACCATTCCGCGTCAGCTGCCGAGCAGCCCCGAGGCGCATCCGTACTCGGCGCCGCCGGTCTCGGCGCAGCCCTACTCCGGTGCCCCGGTCTCCGCCTCGCCGGCCTCCGGCCAGCCGTACTCCGGGCAGCCCTACTCGGGTGCTCCGTACGGCGGCGCGCCGGTGTCCGCCGCTCCGGCCTCCGGGCAGCCGTACGCCGGTCCGCCGGTGTCCGCGTCGCCGGTCTCCGCCTCGCCGGCGTCCGGTCAGCCGTACGCCAACCAGCCGTACTCGGCGCCGCCGGCCTCCAGCCAGTCGTTCAGCGGCTTCGCGCCCCGGTCCGCCCCGCCCGCGCAGGCACCCAACGCCCCGGCGCCGCCGGCCTGGCCGCCAGTGCCGGGCAGCGACCGGGACACGGCCACCCCGCCGGTGCCCGAGCGGCTCGCCGCCGCGCTGGACATGACGACGGAGCTACCGCGGGTGCCGCGACCCGGCGAGCAGCCGGCCGCAGCCCAGCCTCCGGCTCCTGCGCCGACCCCGGCAGCAGCGTCGGCGCCGGCTCCGGCTCCGCAGACCCGGCCGACGCCGCAGCAGCCGCAGGCGCAGAACCGTCAGCGGTACGCGGATGAGACGATGGAGCTGCCGATCTTCCGGGAGCTCGAGTCGGCCTGGTTCCGTACCCGTCGCCCGGGCTCCGAGGAGACCGCGGCCGGCGCTCAGCCAGCGACGAACGGCGACTCCGCGACCCAGCAGTTCGCCACGGTCGAGGCCACCGGTCGGGCAGTCCACAAGACACCACCCGGGACGACAGGTAACACACCGATGGCAGACACTCCGACGGTCGGAGGAGCGCCGCGGGACAACGGCTCCACAGCGAACGAGGGCACCCGCCCCAGCCTCGCCGAGAGCCTGCCGAACCGCCGGCCCCAATCGCAGAGCAACGGCTGGCAGACCGCCGCTGACGACGGCTGGCGTGCTGCCTCCGCGGCGGCCGGCGCGGCGCCGGTGAGCGAGACCACCACGACCGGTCTGCCGAAGCGCAAGCCGATGGCGCAGCTGGTACCTGGTGCGGTGGAGAAGCCCACCACCTCGGTCCAGCGGCGCTCCCCGGAGGCGGTTCGTGGCCTGCTCTCCGCCTACCACCGGGGCGTGCAGCGAGGGCGTAGCACCTCGGACAACCCGACCAGCCCGGAGGCGACTCCGGGAGGGCAATCCTCGCAGTCTGGCTCAGGCCCGGTGGCCGGGAGCGGGCAGAAGGAGCAAGAAGGATGACAACTACGCAGGATCTTGGTTGGCTGCTGGCCAACTTCGCCGACCGGGTGCCCGGCGTCGCGCATGCGGTCGCCGTATCGGCGGACGGCCTACTCCTCGCGTCGTCACGGGATCTGCCGCGCGACCGGGCAGACCAGCTCGCCGCGATCTCATCGGGTCTGGTCAGCCTGACCCAGGGGGCAGCACGCTGCTTCGAGGGAGGCGCGGTGTTGCAGACCGTCGTGGAGATGGACAATGGCTTCCTGTTCCTGATGTCCATCTCCGACGGCTCGTCCTTCGCCGTGCTGGCAGCCCGCAGCTCCGACGTGGGCCAGGTTGGCTACGAGATGGCGCTGCTGGTCGACCGGGTGGGCGACGCGCTGACCCCGCAGCCGCGTGCGGCTGCGGGCATGCTGGGCTGACGTCTCGCCGATCGTGAGGTCGGCACGACTTCAACAACGACAACGACGGGTTTCACCGGTGGGAGCCGGTAACGGGTGCGAAGGAGGTGAGCGGCGAGATGGCCGATCGTGACGAACCAACCGGAGCGTTGGTCCGTCCATACGCCGTGACCCGTGGTCGCACCCGTCCCCGGCTCGACATCGCGCTGGAGGCGCTCGTCGAGACGACGGTGCGCGGCCGTACCGCTGCCAATGGCAACGGTGGTGGCCGCGAACACCAGTACATCGCCGCGCTGTGTGACGGTCGCGTGCAATCGCTCGCGGAGATCGCGGCGCGGATGCAGCTCCCGCTCGGTGTGGCCCGGGTGCTCATCGCCGACATGGCGACGGACGGCCTGGTCGCGGTCCACGAGCCGACCATTTTGGACGACTCCGACGACGCGGTGGGCACTGAACTGCTGGAGAGGGTGCTGAGTGGACTTCGCAGGCTCTGACATGTCGCACCGCCCGCCGAACCCGAGCGGCCGCGTGACGTCGGCGAAGATCGTTATCGCCGGTGGATTCGGCGTCGGTAAGACGACGCTGGTCGGCTCGGTCTCGGAGATCACGCCGCTGACCACCGAGGCCATCATGACCTCCGCTGGCGTGGGCGTCGACGACACCCGGCAGGTGCCGGGCAAGACGACGACCACGGTGGCCATGGACTTCGGCCGGATCTCGATCGACCGTGACCTGATCCTGTACCTGTTCGGTACGCCGGGTCAGACCCGTTTCTGGTTCATGTGGGACGAACTGGTGCGGGGTGCGATCGGTGCGGTCGTGCTGGTGGACACTCGCCGGCTGGCCGACTGCTTCGCGGCGATCGACTTCTTCGAGCACCGACGCCTGCCGTACCTGGTGGCGATCAACTGCTTCGACGGGATGCAGTACCACGACCCGCAGGACGTCCGGGACGCCTTGGCGATCTCGAGCGACGTGCCGGTGGTGGCCTGCGACGCCCGTAACCGGGAGTCGACGAAGCACGTGCTGATCTCGCTGGTCGAGTACGTGCTGACCATGCGCCGTACGCGCGCCGTCGCCCCGGCCTGATCCGGGACGCTGCACGCCCCGGTGGTGGCTCCGGCCGCCATCGGGCGCTGCCAGCCGCCCGGGTGAGTGCCCCCGCGCTGGCTCGTCGCACGGACGAGCCAGCGTGCCGCTGAGCCGCCTCCTGACGATCCTGGAAGCCGTCAGCCCCGTTCCGGGGCACCGGCCACCCACCGTCCTCACGAGGCGGCTTCTGCGTGCCCGGGGAGATCGCCCCGCACAGACGTAAGCGCCCCCAGCCAGCCGGCTGGGGGCGCTTACGCGTGTGCGAAGGGGTCAGGACTGGTAGCCCGCCGAGCGGTACTCGTACTCCCGGTCGTCGTCGCGGTCCCCGTGGTCGCGGCTGAAGTCCCAACCGCCGGCCGCCTCGCGACCGGGTCGACCACCCACTGCGAAACCGCCGATCTCCTGGCCGCGACGCCAGCCCCGGAAGTAGCCGGTGGTGTTCTCCGCGAGGCTTGCCGCATCACGCACTATGCGCAATGGGCGCTCCTCGCGCAGCGGCGAACCCGGCACCAGGTTGGCCTGCGGCACGCGCTTCGGCAGCCCGGCGTTGGTCTCGGCGCCCACCGCCGGACGGGCGGCCTGCTCCGCGGCCTGCCAGCCGGTGTCGGCGGTGGTCGACCAGTCCAGGTCGGACTCCTCGGCCTGCCCGACGAACCAGGCCGACTTGGCCTGCGCGAAGATCAGAAGATCGCCGTCGCCCTCGTCGGCGACCGGCGGCGGCCGGTGCTCCATGGGCGGTGGCCGGTGCTCGACCGGTGGCGACGGCCGGTGCTCGGCGGCGCGCTCGGTGCGGGCGGCCGCCCGGCCGTTGCGAGCGGCCTGCTCGCGGTCGACCAGGCGCAGCGGCGGCGTCTCCAGGTGCTGGTCCGCGGGAGGGTTGAGCCCTTCGCGCAGCGCACGGTCGGCCAGCGGCGGCGGCTCCACCAGCCGCAGCATCGGCGGCTCCGGCGGCAGGTCGTCCGCCAACCACGGCGGGGTGACCCGACCGTCGGCCCGACCCGGATCGGTCGGGGCTTCGACACCGCGGCTGCCGCCGTACGAGTAGGCCACCGGGTTGTTCGGTGAGCTGTCGGACGGGTCCTCCGGGTTGTTGACCAGCGGCCAGTTCGCACGGGAGCCGGGCGGTGCGGCCTCCTGCCCCGGTCGGGGGGTCGGCACCGGAATGCTGAGATCGGTGGCGCTGAACCCGCCGGTGGGTGGCTCGTCGACCGGGCGTTGCAGGTGGCTCGGCCGGGGCTCACCGTTGGTCTTGGGGCGGGGCGGAATGACCGTCCGCTGCCGCTCGGCCCGCGCGTTGTTGATGGCCGCAGTGGTCAGCGTCGGCCGGAACGGCTCACCGGCCTCGGCCGGCGGCACCATGCCTCGCTGCGTCGGCGCGATCGGGGTGATCCCGGGCGGCGGAGGCGGCGGCGCGGAGACGGGCCGGTTGGTCGGGCCGTCGATCCGGCTCGGAAGCGGCTCGCTGCGACTGGGCAGCGTGGACGGCGGCGGACCAGCCATCGCCGCCGGAGTCATCGGCGCGGGTGCGACCGGCGGCGGCGTGACCGGCGCGGGGGCGACCGGCGGCGGCCCGAGCGGGCGGGGCGACGCCAACGGCGCGTTACCGGGGATCGGCTCTGGACGGCTGCGCCGCCCGACAGCGGGTGCCGGGTCGGCGGCGGGCGGGGTGGGCCGGACCGACCGCAACCCGGCGTTGGTGCCGGCGAGGCCCGTCAACCCGGCGTTGGTGCCGGCCAGGCCCGTCAACTCGCCGACGGACTCGCCGCGGCGGGCCGCAGCCCGGCGGCCGGGGGCCTGGACCGGCGTGCTGACCCGCGAGCTGAGCGCGCTTACCAGCGCCTCACACCCGGCGTCGCAGGCGCGTACGGAGGCGACGGCCTGGCGGACCGTCTCGGCCACCGCGGACGTGAGCGCCCGGTTGACCGCGGCCCGTCGGGGTGTCTCGGAGATGGCGACCCGAAGGGCGGTGACCGCCTCGTTGATCTCCTCGGCATCGGCGACCCCGTCCGCGGCGAGGTGCGCGGCGATGGCATCCGCAGCGACCGACACCTCGCGGCCCCGGGCCACGGTGCCGCCGAGCATGCCCGGCTCGGGCAGCGCGTCCAGCACTGCCAGAGAGACCGGCTCGGCCGGGT
>NZ_JBEYSL010000158.1:0-13500 GCF_040642735.1 Micromonospora sp. NPDC047753
AGCCGTCGTCTACACGGACGTCCGGACGGTCGCGGTGCGGGAGGTGCCCGACGCGACGCTGGAGGCGGAGACCGACGCGCTCGTCCGGATCACCTCCACCGCCCTGTGCGGTACCGACCTGCACATGTACGACGGACGGACCAGCGCCGAACCCGGCCTGGTGCTCGGTCACGAACCGCTCGGCGTGGTGCAGGAGGTGGGCGCCGCGGTGCAGACCGTCCGGCCGGGCGCCCGGGTGGTGATCCCCACGCACCTGTTCTGCGGGACGTGTGTGATGTGTGCCCGCGGGCTCTCGGCGGCCTGTCTACGGGCCCGGGCCGAGGGGCCGGGCGCGGCGTACGGGTACGCGGGGATGGGTCCGTACCGGGGCGCGCAGGCCGACCTGCTGCGCGTGCCGTGGGCCGACGCCAACTGCGTGGCCCTCCCGGGCGAGCCGGGGGACGCGTACGAGGACGACTTCGTGCTGCTCGCCGACGCGTTCGTCACCGGGTGGCATGCCGCCGCCTCCCTCGCCGAGGTCGGGCCCGGTGACACAGTGGCGGTGTTCGGCGCGGGCACCATCGGTCTGCTGGGCGCCTACGCGGCGCTGCTCCGAGGCGCCCGGGTCGTGTACTCCGTCGACGGGGTCGACGCCCGACTCGACAAGGCCGGCGAGATCGGCGCCGTGCCGATCGACTTTCGCCGGGGTGACCCGGTCGAGCAGATCCGCGCCGACAGGGCCCGGACCGGGCTGCCGCTCGGCGAGGAGAAACTGGGTGGGGTCGACAAGGTCATCGACGCGGTCGGATTCCAGGCCCGCGACCGGGAGCACCCCGCACGGGAGCGTCCGAACCAGGTGATCGCCGACGCGGCCCGGCTGGTCAACCCCGCCGGCGCGATAGCGGTCGCGGGCGTCTATCCGGACCGGGACCCGCACCCCGGTCCCGGCGCGGACGGTCACGAGAACCTGGTCGCGCCCTGGGGTGCGCTGTTCAGCAAGGGGGTCGCGGTCCGCTTCGGTCGCACCCACGACCGCCGCTACACGGTCCTGCTGCGGGACCTGGTCGTCGCCGGTCGGGCACGGCCCAGCGTGATCGTCACCCACCACGGCACTCTGGCCGACGCCGCCGACCTGTACCGCCGCTTCGACCGCCGGGAGGACGGGGTGATCAAGGCGGTGCTGCGCCCGTCCTGAGCCGTCGACGTGGGAGGGGCGGTGGCGCAACGGCCCGATCCGCACTTAAGGGACGTTAAGTCGCACGTCCCCCTCCTGGTCGCGCACCTGACGAGACGATCACCGTCGATCGGGCCTCAGGACCGAGGCGTGGGTCACACCGTCGGCCATCGGTCGTCGTCGCGTCGTGGGTGCGACGTCAGGGTCCTGGCCGAATCACGATCACTCGATGACGACGAGATCGCCTGCCCGCCGCCCGCGCACCGGCGGGTAGTGGATCGTGCCTGGTGGCGGGCCTGTCGAGGATGACCCGAGCCGATCGCGCCGCCGCGCTACATTTGACAACGTTGCCACCGGCAGGCCAAGGTGCCCGAAGGGGCTCCTGAGGTAGCAGTGACAGGCGAATACTCTGCTACGTCGATATTGCCGGATTGTTACTTTTTCAACAGTCCCTCGCCTTGCGGATGGCCCTCCGGCCGCAATACGTTGCCGTCAACAACAAAACCAAGTGAAGGTTCAACCTTCCGGAGGCAACCGATGACGTTGGCGAGGTGGTACGAGCAATGAGCAACGTGCCCACCCTCCTTGAGATGCGCTCCATCACCAAGGAGTTCCCCGGAGTCAAGGCCCTCTCCGACGTCAACCTGGTGGTTCGCGCCGGCGAGATCCATGCCATCTGCGGCGAGAACGGTGCGGGCAAGTCCACCCTGATGAAGGTCCTCAGCGGGGTGTACCCACACGGCACCTACGACGGCAAGATCATCTACCAGGGGTCGGAGAGCAAGTTCTCCGACATCCGGGCCAGTGAGAACGCCGGCATCGTGATCATCCACCAGGAGCTCGCGCTCATTCCAGGGATGTCGATCGCCGAGAACATCTTCCTCGGCAACGAACCGCGCAAGCGGGGCGCGATCGACTGGAAGGCCGCGAACCGGATGGCGCTGGACCTGATGGCCCGGGTCGGTCTGGAAGAGGACCCGGACACCCTGATCAAGGACATCGGGGTCGGCAAGCAGCAGCTCGTCGAGATCGCCAAGGCGTTCGCCAAGGACGTGAAGCTGCTCATCCTCGACGAGCCCACTGCGGCGCTCAACGAGGCCGACTCCAAGCACCTGCTGGACCTGCTGCGCGGGTTCCGCTCCCGCGGCATCACCTCGATCATGATCTCGCACAAGCTGAACGAGATCGAGGCGATCGCCGACCAGATCACCATCCTGCGCGACGGCCGGACCGTGGAGACCCTCGACGTCAAGGCGGACGGGGTCGACGAGGACCGGATCGTGCGGGGCATGGTCGGCCGCGAGCTGAGCAGCCGGTTCCCGGACCACACCCCGAAGATCGGCGACGTCTTCTTCGAGGTCCGCGACTGGAACGTCCGGCACCCGATCTCCGCCGAGCGGCAGGTCTGCAAGAACGAGAGCTTCGTGGTGCGCCGTGGCGAGATCGTCGGCTTCGCCGGTCTCATGGGCGCGGGCCGCACGGAACTCGCGATGAGTGTCTTCGGCCGCTCCTACGGGGTGTTCGAGTCGGGCACGATCATCAAGGACGGCAAGGAGATCGTCCTGAAGTCGGTGGCGGATGCCATCGACAACGGCCTCGCCTACGTCAGCGAGGACCGCAAGGCGATCGGCCTCAACCTGCTCGACGACATCAAGACGTCGACGGTGGCCGCCAAGCTGTCCAAGATCACGCACCACGGCGTCCTGAACGAGGTCGAGGAATACCAGGCGGCTGAGTCGTACCGCAAGGAGTTGCGGACCAAGGCCCCGACGGTCGACGAGAGCGTCTCCAAGCTCTCCGGCGGCAACCAGCAGAAGGTCGTCCTGGCCAAGTGGATGTTCACCGACCCGGACCTGCTGATCCTGGACGAGCCGACGCGCGGCATCGACGTGGGTGCCAAGTACGAGATCTACGGCATCATCCAGCGGCTCGCCGACCAGGGGAAGGGCGTCATCGTCATCTCCTCGGAGCTGCCTGAGCTGATCGGGCTGTGCGACCGCATCTACACCGTGTTCGAAGGCGCCATCACGGGCGAGATCGCCCGGGCCGACGCCACCCCGGAAACCCTCATGAAGCAGATGACCTCGACGAAGAAGATGGCCACACGATGAGCCGATTGAAGGACCTTCAGAAGAACCTGTTCGGAGGCACCACCTCCAACGCTCGCCAGTTCGGAATGATCTTCACCCTGGTGGCGATCGTCGTCCTGTTCCAGATCCTGACCGACGGCCTCACCCTGCGGTCGGACAACCTGATCGCGCTGTTCCAGCAGAACTCGTACATTCTGATTCTGGCCATCGGCATGCTCATGGTGATCGTGGCCGGGCACATCGACCTGTCGGTCGGCTCCGTCGCGGCCTTCGCCGGCATCCTGGTCGCCAAGTCGATGACCGAGTGGGACCTTCCCTGGCCCGCTGCCATCGTGTTCGGCCTCGCCATCGGCGCGGCGATCGGCGCCTGGCAGGGCTTCTGGGTGGCCTACATCGGTGTGCCGGCGTTCATCGTCACCCTGGCGGGCATGCTGCTCTTCCGGGGCGGCAACCAGTTCATCGGTAACGCCAGCACCGTCCCGGTGCCGGAGGGCTTCCGGGAGATCGGCTCCGGCTTCCTGCCCGAGTTCGGCCCGAACACCGGCTACAACAACGCCACGCTGCTCCTCGGCCTGGCCGCGGCGTTGGCGGTGGTGTGGCGCGAGATCCAGGCCCGCAAGACCCGACGGGCGATGGACGCCGACCCGGCACCCATGTGGATCTCCATCCTGCGGATGGCCATCATGGTCGGCGTGATCGCCTTCGCGGCGCTGCGCTTCGCCAGCGGTCGCGTCGGCACCAGCTTCCCGATCTCCGGCATCATCCTGCTGGTCCTGGTCATCGCGTACTCCTTCTACACCCGCAACACGGCCGGTGGCCGGCACATCTACGCGGTGGGCGGCAACTCCCGGGCGGCCGAGCTGTCCGGTGTGAAGCTCAAGCGGGTCAACTTCTTCGTCATGATGAACATGTCCGTCCTGGCTGCCCTGGCCGGCATGATCTTCGTGGCCCGTTCGGCGGCCTCCGGACCGCAGGACGGCAACGGCTGGGAACTGGACGCCATCGCCGCCGTCTTCATCGGTGGCGCGGCCGTCGCCGGCGGTATCGGCACCATCAGCGGCTCCATCGTCGGTGGTCTCGTCATGGCCGTGCTCAACAACGGCCTCCAGCTCATGGGTGTCGGCACCGACCGCGTCCAGATCATCAAGGGTCTGGTCCTGCTGCTGGCCGTCGCGATCGACGTCTACAACAAGAGCCAGGGGCGCTTCTCCATCATCGGGAGCCTGATGCGGCCGTTCCGCCGCGAGGACTCCGCCCCACCCGCCTCACCGCCGGACGCGGAGCGCGAGCCCGCCAAGGCAGCGGTGTCCGGCTGACGGCCACCGACCTCTCTACCCGCCTCACCATCTAGAAAGGCAAGTCCTCACCATGCGTAAATTCTTCGGCACTTCGGTGGTGGCCATCAGCGCCGCCGCGATGCTGGCCCTCGCCGGCTGCGGTTCCGGCCGCGACGGCGACAGCGGCTCCGGCGGCGAGGCCGCCAAGGGCTTCCCGGCGAACTCGCTGATCGGCGTGGCCCTGCCGGCCAAGACCTCGGAGAACTGGGTCCTCGCCGGTGACCTGTTCAGCAACGGTCTCAAGGAGGCCGGCTTCCAGGGTGACGTGCAGTACGCCGGCGCGTCGACCACTGTCGCCGACCAGCAGGCTCAGATCACCGCCATGGTCACCAAGGGCGCCAAGGTCATCGTCATCGGCGCGACCGACGCCGCGCAGCTGTCGACCCAGGTCGCGGCGGCCCACACGGCCGGTGTGAAGGTCATCGCCTACGACCGGCTCATCACGAACACCCCGGACCTCGACTACTACGTCGCCTTCGACAACTTCAAGGTCGGCCAGCTCCAGGGCCAGGCCCTGCTGGACGGCATGAAGGCCAAGAAGCCGAACGGCCCGTACAACATCGAGCTGTTCTCCGGCTCGCCGGACGACAACAACGCCGGTGTCTTCTTCAACGGCGCGATGGACGTGCTCAAGCCGGAGATCGACAAGGGCAACGTCGTCGTCGCCTCGGGTCAGAAGGACGTCAAGCAGACCGCCATCCAGGGCTGGAAGGCCGAGGGTGCGCAGGCCCGCATGGACCAGCTGCTGACCTCGACCTACGGCAACAAGGAGCTGGACGGCGTCCTCTCCCCGAACGACACGCTGGCCCGCGCCATCCTGACCTCGGTCAAGGGTGCTGGCAAGCCGACCCCGGTCGTCACCGGCCAGGACTCCGAGGTCGAGTCGGTCAAGTCGATCGTCAAGGGCGAGCAGTACATGACGATCAACAAGGACACCCGCAACCTGGT
Source organism: Micromonospora sp. NPDC047753 (assembly GCF_040642735.1). Taxonomy (NCBI): domain Bacteria; kingdom Bacillati; phylum Actinomycetota; class Actinomycetes; order Micromonosporales; family Micromonosporaceae; genus Micromonospora; species Micromonospora sp. NPDC047753. The sequence continues at coordinate 5,529 of NZ_JBEYSL010000158.1, forward strand.
GAAGGAGACCATCAACATGGTCAAGGCTCTCCAGGCCGGCGACAAGCCGCAGGTCAACGACACCGAGTCCTACAACAACGGCAGCAAGGTCGTCGACACGTACCTGCTCCCGCCGGTCGCCGTCACCAAGGCGAACGCGGCTGAGGCGTACGCCAACGACCCGAAGCTCGCGCCGCTCACCAAGTAATCACCGCACGGTAGGTAGCAACGCCGATGGGTCCCGGGTCTCCTCTACCGGGACCCATCGTCGTCCCTGCACCCCCGCACCAACCGGCCTCGACCCGGAAGGAGGTCTGACCGTGGCGACACCAGTACGGGCCAGGCCAGCCGGCGTCGGCCGCAACGCGGAAACCCCGCTTCCGGCGCTCCCCGGCGCCAGCCAGGAGGAGATCCGGAGGCAGAACCTCGGCGCTGTGCTGCGCTACGTCCACCTGCACGGACCGACGTCCCGCGCCGAGCTGACCAGCCGGCTCGGCCTCAACCGAAGCACCATCGGCGCCCTCGCGGCCGACCTGGTCACCAGCGGCCTGGTCACGGAGGAGGTGCCGGCCACCACCCGCCGCGCCGGCCGACCCTCACTCGTGGTCAGCCCTCGCTCCGACCGGGTCTACGCACACGCGTTGAGCATCGACGCGGACCGGCTGCGTGCCGCCCGGGTCGGCCTGGGCGGGCAGATCCTCGATCTGCGGGAGATCCCTCGCCCCAGCGGCATGTCGGCGATCGACGCCGTCGGACCCCTCGGCGACCTGGTCCGTGACATGGGACGCTCGGTGGCCGGCGACGGCCTGCTGGTCGGCGGTGCCGCGGCGGTCACCGACACCACCCGCGACCCGGACGGCAGGCTCCGGATCGCCAGCATCGACGAAACGCTCGGCGTCGCGCTGGAGGCGGAGTTCAGCCCCGGGCCTGGTTTCGTCGCCGGCGACCTGGCGGACATCGCCGGCCTGGCCGAGCACACCAGGGGCGTCGCGGTCGGCATCGACGACGTCATCTACCTGCACGGAGACCTGGGCATCAGCGCCGGCATCATCGTCGGCGGCCGACTGGTGATCGGCCACCGGGGCCACAGCGGCAAGGTCGGCCACATGGTCGTCAACCCCAACGGCCTGCCGTGCGGATGCGGTTCACGCGGCTGCTGGGAAACCGAGATCTCCGAAGCCGCGCTGTTGCGGCACGCCGGCCGTGATCCGAGCGACCGCGCGGCGGTGGCCGAGGTCCTGCGCGCCGCGGCTGCCGGCGACCCGACCGCCCGCGCGGCCGTCGAGCAGGTGGCGGACTGGCTCGGTTTCGGCGTGGCGAACCTGGTCAACGTGGTCAACCCGGACGCCGTGGTGTTCGGTGGCTCGCTGCGCGACATCTTCACCGCCGGTGCGGACGTGGTCCGGGACCGGCTCGACACCATGCCACTGCCCGCCTCCCGCGAGCACCTGCGGTTGCGCGCGGCGGCGCTCGGCCGCGACGCCGTTCTGATCGGCGCCGCCGAGTTGGCGTTCGACAAACTCCTGGCCGACCCGTTGAACGTCGGTGTCGTGGGCCAGGTCGGGACCGCCGACCCCGAGTAGCCGCGACTTTCCACCGGCGTGTGATCCAACGTCTGCCGCGATGCTCACCGCTGGCACCGTTCTGCCCCCTCGCTCGGGCCTTCACTGGCGTTCCCGTACGCACTATCGTACGTTGTACGGTAACGGGGACACGGTTTCAGGAGGGGAGCGCTCTGATGACAGGAGCCGACGCGATAGTGGCGCACGGGTTGCGCAAGCGGTATCGGGACCGGTACGCGCTGGACGGGTTCGACCTGCGGGTGCCGCGGGGAACCGTGTGCGGCCTGCTCGGCCCGAACGGGGCCGGCAAGACCACAGCGGTACGGATCCTCACCACCCTGCTCCGACCCGACGAGGGTCGTGCCGAGGTGGCCGGCTTCGACGTGACCAACCAGGCCGATCAGGTGCGCTACCGCATCGGGCTGGTAGGACAGCATCCCGCGCTCGACGAGGCGCTGAGCGGCCGGCAGAATCTGGTGCTCTTCGGCCGGCTGTTCCACCTGGGCCGCCGCCGGCCCCGCCAACGGGCGGTCGAGCTGCTGGAACGCTTCGGTCTCGCCGACGCCGCCGAGCAGCCGGTCAGCACGTACTCCGGCGGCATGCGCCGACGGCTCGACCTGGCGGCCGGCATGATCCTGGCCCCCGCGGTCCTCTTCCTCGACGAGCCCACCACCGGGCTGGACCCGCGTGGCCGCAACGAGGTGTGGGAGTCGGTCCGGGAGTTGGTGCATACCGGCACCACAGTGCTGCTGACCACCCAGCAACTGGACGAGGCCGACCAACTCGCCGACCGGATCTCGGTGGTCGAGGCCGGCCGGGTGATCGCTGAGGGAACTCCGGACGACCTCAAGACCCGGCTCGGCGGCGATCGCATCGAGGTGGTCGTCGCGGCGCCGACCGACCTTGCCGCCGCCGTCGCCCAGATACGCCGGGCGGCCGGCGACGAACCGACTGTCGACGTGGACCGACGGATGGTGAGCGTCCGGGTCGGCCACCAGGCCGGTGCGCTCGTCGACGTGTTGCGGGCACTCGACGCCGTGAACGTCCCGGTGGCGGACGTCGCGCTGCGCCGCCCAACCCTGGACGATGTGTTCCTGCACCTCACCGGCCACCGAGCGGCGACCGCGGAGGTGGCGGCATGAGCGCGGTGAGCATTCTGGCCCGGCCGGTGGATCTGACGCCCGGCCGGCCCACCCTCCTGGCCGACAGCGGCACGCTGATCTGGCGCGCCCTGGCCCGGTGGCGACGCGATCCCGGCCCGCTGGTCGCCTCGCTCGGCTTCAACATCCTGATCGTGCTGATGTTCGCCTACCTGTTCGGTGGCGCGTTGCAGGTGCCCGGCGGTGGGAGCTACCGAGAGTTCCTGATGCCTGGCATGTTCGTGATGACCATGGTCTTCGGCATCAGTCTCACCACGATCGCCGTTGCCGAGGACCTGGAGCGCGGGGTGACCGACCGGCTCCGATCGATGCCCGTCTCACCGCTGGCGCCGCTGGCGGCCCGGGCGGTGGCCGACATGCTGTTCGCGCTGGTCACCCTCGGGGTCCTGCTGCTGACCGGTCTCGCGATCGGGTGGCGGGCACACGGTGGGGTCGGTGCCACGCTGGCGGCGGTGGGGTTGATCCTGCTGCTGCGCTTCGCCCTGATCTGGGTCGGTATCTTCCTCGGGTTGGTCACCCGCGGCCAGACGGCCGTGGTGGCCGTGCAGACCCTGGAGTTTCCGCTCGGCTTCCTCTCCAACGCGTTCGTCGCACCGTCCACAATGCCCGCCTGGCTCGGTGCGGTGGCAGCGTGGAACCCGCTGTCGGCGACCGTCGGTGCCACCCGTGAGCTGTTCGGCAACCCCGGTTGGGGTGGCGACTCCTGGGCGGCCCAGCACTACCCGGTGCTGGCGGTGCTCTGGCCACTCGTTCTGGTCGCGGTCTTCCTGCCGCTCTCGGTGGCCCGGTACCGACGGCTGGCCGGCTGAGCCCGAACGGACGCCGGGTTCGCCCCTCCGGGCCCGATCGGTGGCGGCCTCGCCCGGTCATGAGCGCCACCGCGAGTGGCTGCGCGTCAACGACTTGTTCCGGCGCGACGTGCTCGACCTGCTCGGCCGCCGTGGCCCACTGCTCTCCCGTGACATCCCGGACACCTGCGTCGTGCCCTGGCCGTCCTCCGGTTGGACGAACAACCGCAACATCACCCAGATGCTGGAGTTCCTGGTCCTGCGCGGCGAGGTCGCGATCGCGGGCCGCCAGGGGCGGCAGCGGCTCTGGGACGTCGCGGAGCGGGTCTATCCCTCCGGGGTGCCCGTCATCGAGCTGGAGCAGGCGCGCCGGCTTCGCAACGAGCGGCGGCTGCGGGCTCTGGGCATCGCCCGGCGGAAGGCGGTCATCGTTCCTGGAGAGCCCGCCGAGGTCGGTGACGCGGGGGAGCCGGCGGTGATCGAGGGCGTCGTGGGGGAGTGGCGGGTGGATCCGGCCGCGCTCAGGCAACCCTTCACCGGGCGTACGGCGCTGTTGTCACCGTTCGACCGGCTGGTGCATGACCGGGTCCGCCTGGCCGACCTCTTCGAGTACGAGTACGTGCTGGAGATGTACAAGCCCAGGGCGAGTCGACGGTGGGGCTACTTCGCGCTGCCGATCCTGCACGGCGACCGGCTGGTCGGGAAGGTGGACGCCACTGCCGATCGGCGGCGCGGCATGTTCACCGTGCACGCCGTCCACGAGGACGTGCCGTTCACCCCGGAGGTGACCCGGGCCGTGCACGAGGAGGTGCGCGACCTGGCGTCCTGGCTGTCGCTCACCGTCGAGGGTCTGCCCTGACGGGTGATCGCCGAGCCCCGTGGCCCCGGCGATCACCCGCCGTCGAGCTACGCGATCCGGCGCACCCGGCGAATGGCGAGGTAGAGCAGCAGGAAGGCCAGAGCGACGAAGATGCCGGTCTCGATGCCCTGGAACAGCCAGAACCGGTCCGCCGGTTGGTAGAGCTGCCAGTTGTACGCGCCCGGTTCGAGGCCCAACTCGGCACCGCAGACTCGACCGTCCGGCCCCTTCCCGCCCGTTGGGCACTGGATCCGGGTGTCCTCCGCGATCATCGTCCCGTCCGGGTTCCGGACACCCTGGGTGAGGATCCAGTCTCCCCGGCTGACCTCCGGTGGCCCTTCCCTCTCGATCGGAAAGGTCTGGGTCCGGGCCGGCTGGTAGTGCGGTCGGGCCAGGATCGCCACAGCCGCCCGCACCCCGATGAACCCGGCGAGGGTGATGCCCATGGCGGGCAGCATCCGCTTCCAGACGGTGCCGACGAAGACGCCGAGCGCGACGGCGAAGAGGGTGTAGCCGATCGGAGCGATGCCCTGCAGGTCGAAGACGATCATGCCGAACCGACCCTCGAACGCGGCCTGGCTGAGCGGGTCTACCCACCACGACATGCCCAGCCCGTAGACCACCGCGAGGAGCACGACCGCCGCGCCCACCAGCCCGAACTTCACCACGGCCCAGCGGGTCCGGCCGACGCCCTGGGTCCAGACGAACCGGTGCGTGCCCTGCTCCACCTCGCGGGCGACGAGCGGGGCACCCCAGAACAGGCCGACAAGCGCCGGCAGGGTGATCAGCAGTACGGCCACCAGGTTCAGGCTGCCGTACTTGTTGCTGAAGCGGTGGAACCCCGCGTCGCAGGTCTCCCGGGTCGCCTGCGCCACGTCGGCGCGGGCGAGTTGGCTGGCACAGTCGGTCAGCCCGAGGTCGGCGAAGGTGTGCCGCATCGCGATGCCGATCGGCACCAGCAGGGCGGCGAGCGCGGCGAGCGCCAGTAGGGTGTAGAACGCCTGCTTGCGGTGTTGCCGCCAGGTCAACCAGATCATGCTGCCACCCCCCACTCGCTGTGACTGGTCTGCGTGGTGCCGTCGGCCAGGTATGCCAGCACGACGTCCTCCAGGCTCACCTCGCGGACCGTCCAGGCCGGATCGGTGACCGGCCCGTCGGCGCGGACCAGCAGAGTGGACTGCCGGTCGGTGTGGCTGGCCCGGATCACTGCGGCGACGCCCCCGATGACGCCGCCGTCGTGTCGTGGCCCGACGAGCTGCCGGTGCTCGGCGACCAGGTCGTCGACCGCGCCGGTGAGTTGCACCTGGGAGGCGTTCAGCACGATCAGGTAGTCACAGACCCGTTCCAGGTCGGCCAGCAGGTGCGAGGAGAGCAGGACGGTGGTGCCCGACTCCGCGACGCTGCCCATCAGCGACTGGAGGAACTCCCGTCGCGCCAGCGGGTCGAGGCTGGCGACCGGCTCGTCGAGCAGCAGCAGTCGGGGCTGCTTCGCCAGCGCCAGAGCCAGCGCGACCTGGGCCCGTTGACCGCCGGAGAGCTTGCCGACCGGCTTGTCCGGCGGGATGCCGAGCTGCGCCAGCCGCTGGCGGGCCAACGCCGCGTCCCACCGCTTGTTCAGCTTGCCGCCGGCGATGACCAACTCGGCCGCCGTGAAGTCCCGGTACAGCGGGGTGTCCTGGGCGACGAAGCCGATGTCGGCCAGGCCCTCCGTGTCGCCGTACGTGGATCGGCCGAACACCCGGACCGCACCGGCATCGGGCTTGAGCAGCCCGACGGCCAGGTGCAGCAGCGTGCTCTTACCCGCGCCGTTCGGCCCGACCAGCGCGGCGATCCGGCCGGCCGGCAGATGCAGCGAGCAGTCCCGCAACGCCCAGGTGCTGCCGTACCGTTTGCCGAGCCGGTCTGCTTCCAAGACCATGTCCATTCCTTGTCCTCTCGTTCCGTTCACGCCACCGTTTCGCGGTCGCGCGGGCGCTCGTGCTGTCTGATGGTTCGTTCGATCTGCTCGCTCACGCGCGTTCCGGCTGCGGGGCGTCGTCGGCGAGGGTGGCGCGCAGCGTCGTCTCCACCAGGGCGATGACGTCCTCCGCCGTGAGGCCGGCCGCCTGCGCCCGGTGCAGCCACGCGACCAGGTCGTCGCGCAGCTCGGCCTGGTTGGGCAGGGACGCGCTGGCCAGCGTGCGCTGGACGAACGTGCCCACCCCGGGTCGGCCGCCGACCAGACCCTCGATCTCCAACTCCCGGTACGCCTTCAGCACCGTGTTCGGGTTGATCGCCAGGGATTGCGCGACGTCCCGGACCTTCGGCAACTGGTCGCCCGGCGTCAGCAGACCAACCCGGAGCGCCTGTTTCACCTGCTGCACGAGCTGCATGTAGGTGTTCACCTTCGACCGGCTGTCCAGTACGAACTCGATCACTCCCGATGACCCTTCCTGTTGTCCTACGACAGTAGGACTAATAGACAGCTTCATCGGTGGCCCACCGGCTGTCAAGCCCGAAGGGGCACGTTCTGTTCGGGCGCGGCGCGTCTCGCCCGGCGCGCCGCGTTGCCTGCCGGCGGGCGCATCGAGTCCTGCCGGGCGGGCCGACCCAGGTGGCACCGGCAGGCCACCGGTTGGCACCCAAGGGTCAGCACGGGGGGAAGGGACCGGCAGCGATCCGCGCGGACGGGAGGTGTTCGATGGTCACCAACGAACTGACGACGTCGAGGGCGACTCCACTCCAGGCAGCTCGCGCCCGGGGCCGCGTACGCGGGCGGTTGATCCTGCTCGGTCCGGCGTTCGTCGCCGCCGTCGCGTACGTCGACCCCGGCAACTTCGCCACCAACTCCGCCGCCGGCGCCCGCTACGGCTACCTGCTGGTCTGGGTCGTGGTGGTGGCGAACCTGATGGCGATGCTGGTGCAGACGCTCACCGCGAAGCTCGGTCTGGCCACCGGGCGCAGCCTGCCCGAGCTGTGCCGGGAACGCCTGCCCCGACCGCTGAACCGGGTGATGTGGGTGCAGGCCGAGTTGGTAGCCATGGCCACCGACCTGGCCGAGGTGATCGGTGGCGCGGTCGCCCTGTACCTGCTCTTCGGCATCCCCCTGCTGCCCGGCGGGATCATCATCGGCACCGCCGCCTTCGCCGTGCTCGCCCTGCGCTCACGCGGGTACCGCGCCTTCGAGATCGCCATCGCCGTCCTGCTCGGGGTGATCGTGCTGGCCTTCGCCGCCAACCTGCTCGCCTCCGGCTCCGATCCCGGCTCGGCCATGGCCGGCATGGTGCCGCGCCTACAGGGCACCGACAGTGTGTTGTTGGCCGCCGGCATCCTCGGCGCGACAGTCATGCCGCACGTCATCTACGTGCACTCCGCGCTCACCCGCGATCGCATCCCCGCGGCCGACGACAGCGAGCGTCGGATCCTGTTCCGCGGCCAGCGCACCGACGTGCTGCTCGCCCTGAGCGCCGCCGGCGCGGTCAACCTCGCCATGCTGCTGATCGCCGCGGCCAGCTTTCGCGGTGGCGGCCCGGGGGGTGCGGACAGCCTGGAGGGGGTGCACGCCGGGCTCGGTCAGACCATCGGGACCGCCGCCGCGTTCGGCCTCGCCCTCGGCGGGCGGATAGACACCCTGCGGCGCGATCC
>NZ_JBEYSL010000159.1:0-13481 GCF_040642735.1 Micromonospora sp. NPDC047753
TACCGCCGGTCGGTCACACCGCTGCTCAACGCCCTCGTCGAACCGATCCTGTACCTGCTGTCGATCGGCGTCGGCGTCGGGATGCTGGTCGGCACGGTCCCCGGCGTCGATGTCCCGTACGCCGCCTACGTGGCCCCGGCGATCCTGGCGACCACGGCGATGAACACGGCGTTCAACCAGACGAGCTTCGGTGTGTTCATCCGGATGAGGGTCGAGAAGACCTACGAGGCGATCCTGCCGACACCGCTGTCTGTCACCGACATCGCCGTCGGCGAGGTGACCAGCGCGATGATCAACGGGCTGCTGACGTCGATCGGATTCCTCGCCCTCATGGCCGTCGGTGGGCTGGTCACGTCGGCCTGGGTGCTGCTGGCCCTGCCGGCGTCGCTGCTGATCTCGTACGCGTTCGCGGCCGGCGGACTGGCCGTCACCACGTACCTGCGCGATTTCCCCGACTTCCAGTACATCCAGCTGTTCATGCTGCCGATGTACCTGTTCGCCACGACGTTCTATCCCCTGTCGGTCTACCCGGAGGCGGTGCGGCCTGTGATCCAGGCGCTACCGCTCTACCACAGCATCGAGCTGGTCCGAGAACCCGCGTTGGGCCACGTCGGCTGGGAGCTGCTGATCCCGGTGGCGTACCTCGTCGCGTTCGGCTCGATCGCGATGTACGTCGCCACCCGCCGCATGACCCGGGCGATGCTGCGCTGACCGGCACGAGGGAGCGTCATCGCCGGGCGACGATGGCCTCGAGCACGGAGCGGACGGGTGCCGGGCGGTGGCCGATGACCGTCTCCAGCGTCGGATCGGTCACGGCGAACTCCTTCGCTCGCGCCGCGCGGTACATGCCGAGGGTGAAGTCGGCCGCAGCCGCGGGCATGCCTCGCGCGATGGCGGCCTCCCGCCACTCGTCGTCATCCGCGACGACACGTTCGACGGTGCGGCCCGTGATGTCGCTGAGGATGGCGGCCACCGCTTCGAGGTCGAGCATCTCCGCGGCGGTCAACGGTGCCGTGACCCCGTCGAGTACGCCGTCCTCGGCCAGGGCGACGGCGGCGGCCTCGGCCAGGTCGGCGTGCGCGGTCCAGGACACCGGGCCGTCCGCCGGCGCCACGAGTTGCCCGGTCTCAAGCGCGGCGCCGATGGAGAGGCTGAGCGTGCTCGCGTAGAACCCGTTGCGCAGGGCGGTGAAGGCAACCCCCAGTTCGGCCAGGTGCTCCTCGGCGGCGGCGTGGATCGGCTGGGCGGCGAAGAGCGAGTCCCGGGAGGCGGCCTGGTGGCTGGTGTAGAGGATCCGGTTGGCTCCCGCGGCGCGGGCGGCGTCGATGGCGGCGCGGTTCGCGACGAACGCGTCGGCGCCGCGGATCGCGGCGGACACGATGAGGACCTTGTCGGCACCCTCGAAGGCGTGCTTCAGCGTGGCCGGGTCGGTGAAGTCCGCTGCGCGCACCCGTACGCCCCGCTCGGCGAGGCCGGCGGCCCTGTCGACGTCGCGCACGCTCACGCCCACGGCGTCGGCCGGCAGTCGGTCGAGCAGCCGGTCGACGATCTGGGACCCGAGGTTTCCAGTGGCACCGGTGACGACGATCATGATGAGCACTCCCTTGTTATCGGTGTTACGTGCAAGACGTTAGCACCGATAATTCGGGGATAACAAAACGCTGTTAGCATCGGTACATGGTGACGACGCAGGACACCCGCGACGACGTCCGTGCGGGCATCGTCGCGGCAGCGACCCAACTGCTGCGGGAGAAGGGCGCGAACGCGGTGACGACGCGCGCCGTCGCCCAGGCCGCAGGCGTCCAGGCGCCGACCATCTATCGCCTGTTCGGCGACAAGGACGGCCTCATCGACGCCGTCGCCGAGCACGTCATGGCGGCCTACGTCAGCGGCAAATCGGTCGCCGCCGACGCCGCGACGGGCGACCCCGTAACGGATCTGCGCGCCGGATGGCGCCTGCACGTGGAGTTCGGCCTGACAAACCCCGAGCTGTACGCGCTGATCGCCACCCGGGGGAGCGGCGCACCCTCGCCGGCAACAGTCGCCGGCCTCGACGTGCTACGTCGCCGCGTCCGGCGACTCGCCGCAGCCGGCCTGCTCCGGGTCGACGAGGAGCGCGCACTGCTGATGATCCACTCTGCGGGCAACGGAACCATCCTCACGCTGCTGGGAATGCCCCCCGACCAGCGAGACCCCGGTCTGGGGGAGGCCATGCTCGAGACCGTGCTCTCCGGCATCCTGGCGACAACTCCAGCGACACCCGACACCACCGCGAAGGCCGTCGCGGTGACCTTCGCGACGGTGCTGCCCGACCTTTCGGGGCTCACCGACGCCGAACGCGCGCTGATGGCCGAGTGGCTCCACCGATCGCTGACCCACCCGACCCCGTGATGACGTGGCGGGGAAAGAGCTCGACGGAATCGCGCTGGGGGAGATAGCTTGCAGGTGACCGCGACACCGCCTGAGGAGGTGAGACCCATGAACGTTGCAGCGATGTGGGTGCTCCCCCTTGCCGTCACGGTCGGGCGATTGACGTAGGTGTCGCCGGGAGCGCCTTGCCACAACGGCACTCCCGAGAGGCAATACCTGTGCAACTCTCCACCACGTCACCGTCGACCGATCGCACGTACGACGTGATCATCGCCGGCTGCGGGCCGACCGGTGCGATGCTCGCCGCCGAACTACGACTGCACGACGTGCGGGTCCTCGTTCTGGAGAAGGAGACCGAGCCGACGTCAGCCGTCCGCATCGTCAGCCTGCACATCCGCAGTCTGGAGCTGATGGCGATGCGCGGGCTGCTGGACCGCATCCTCCCGCACGGACGGCGGCGTCCGGCCAGCGCCTTCTTCGCCGCCATCCCCAAGCCCGCGCCCGAGGGCCTGGATCCCCGGTACGCCTACCTCCTGGGTATCCCGCAGCCGGTCATCGAACGTCTGCTCGAAGAACACGCCATCGCACTGGGCGCGCAGGTCCGACGCGGTTGCGCGGTCGCCGGCCTCACGCAGGACGACGAGGGTGTGACCGTCGAACTGGCCGACGGGGAACAACTGCGGTCGCGCTACCTCGTCGGTTGTGACGGCGGGCGCAGCACGGTGCGCAAACTGCTCGGCGTCGGCTTTCCCGGCGAGCCCGCCCGGACCGAGAGCCTGATGGGCGAGATGGAGGTGGGCGTCCCACCGGAGGAGCTCGCCGTCACGGTGGCCAAGGTCCGCAAGACCCATCAGCGATTTTGGCTCCGGCCAGCCGGCGTCGGGGTCTACAGCGTCCTGGTGCCCGCCGCCGGGGTCAGCGACCGCGCCGAACCGCCCACCCTCGACGACTTCAAGCACCAGTTGCGCGCCGTCGCCGGGACCGACTTCGGAGTGCACTCCCCGCGTTGGTTGTCCCGCTTCGGTGATGCCACCCGGCTGGCCGACAGGTATCGGGTCGGGCGGGTGCTGCTGGCCGGCGACGCGGCGCACATCCATCCGCCCATCGGCGGGCAGGGTCTCAACCTGGGCGTTCAGGACGCAGTCAACCTCGGCTGGAAACTGGCCGCGCGGATCCGCGGCTGGGCGCCGGAGGCACTGCTGGACACCTACCAGGCCGAACGCCGCCCCGTTGCCGAGGCGGTGTTGGACAACACCCGAGCCCAGACGGAGTTGCTGTCCACCGAACCGGGCGCACAGGCGGTGCGGAGGCTGCTCGTCGAGTTGATGGACTTCGACGAGGTGAACCTCCGTCTGCTGGAGAAGATCACCGCCATCGGCATCCGTTACGACCTCGGCGCGGGCCCCGACCTGCTCGGTCGCCGCCTGCCCGACATCGCCGTGAAGCAGGGCAACCTCTACGGTCTGCTGCACCACGGCCGGGGCCTGCTGCTGGACCGGACCGAACGCCTGACCGTCGGCGGCTGGTCAGACCGGGTCGATCACCTGGCCGATCCGAGTGCGGCACTGGACGTCCCCGGTGTCCTGCTGCGCCCCGACGGCCACGTCGCCTGGGTCGGTGACGACCAGCGGGACCTGGACGAGCACCTCTCCCGCTGGTTCGGCGAGCCCGCCCACTGACCTCAGGCCGGCGGCCTCGTCGTCGAGGTCGCGGGCCAGACCAACCAGCGGCGAACGGGCGCGGGGCGACTTTCTGCTGGGTCGCCCCGCGCCCGGTCACTCAGGTGCGGTTGAACCGCCAACGAGTCGCGGTCAGCCCGTCCGGGCCGTAGCCGAAAGCCCGGACGGGGGAGACCTCGTAAAAGGCGTACTGGGGCGCTCCCGGCAGACTGTCGTCATGGACTCGGCCGTCCCTGATGGCGAACGTCCAGCCGTACTTCGTGGCGAAGGCGGCGGCCACCCGGCGCAGCGCGGTGTCGCCCGACACCTGGTGAGCCTCACCGCTCACCACCAGGTCGAGGTCGTCGCTGCTCACTGTGATGACAGCGCAGGGATTGTGGGCCAGGTTGCGGCTCTTGCGGGAACTCGGGCGGCTCGCGATGCACGGAGCCCCGCCCACCAGCACCGACATCACCGGGGCCGCATGGGGACGGCCACCCGGTCCCACCGTCGACAGCCAACACTTGTGCGCCGACTCCAGACAGGCCAATGCCTGGCTCCAGGGCTTGACTGTCGCCACGTCGGTGTTGAAGGGTGTTGCGTCCTCCTGCTGGAAGAGGAGCTCGGCGACCGGGGTGTCGACTGTCATGACGGGTCCTCTGCCGTGTCGTACTCGTCGTGCAGCCGCCACCACTGGTACGGCTGGGTCTGCGGCCAGCCTTCCGGCGAGTCCTCCCAGGTCTCCTGTCGGCCGTACGGCGTCAGATCGAGAAAGGACCAGTTACTGCCGAGCCGTTCCACGCCGCGGGAGGTGGTGGTGTAGGTGCGGAAGATCCGGTCGTCGGCGCGGAGGAAGACGTTCAGCGCGAACCCGTCGCCGGTTCCCATGTCGGCGTTGAAGCTGTTGTTCAACGACGAGTACCAGGGCAGGGTCCAACCCATCCGCCGCCGCAACGCCGGCAGGTCGTCCAGCGGGCCATGGGACGTCAACGCCAGAGTGGTGTCGCGGGCGTTGAGGTGGGCCGGGTGTCCGACGTTGTCGGTGAACAGCGAGCAGCCGGAGCAGACAGCGTCGACGCCGTGCCACATGAAGGTGTAGACGATGAGCTGACGGCGGCCCTCGAACAAGTCGGTCAAACTGGCAGGCCCGGACGGGCCCTCGAACACGTAGTCCTGCTCGACCGGCGTCATCGGCAGCCGGCGGCGCGCCGCGGCCACTGCGTCGAGCTGGCGGGTGAGTTCCTTTTCGCGGACGCGCAAGGTGTTCACTGCGTCTTGCCAGTCCCTGGTCGGCACGATCGGCGGATGGTTCATGTGGGCCTCTTTTCGGCTTCCATGCACGTGTGGAGGGGGGCACAGACAAGTCCGTTTCTTAAAGAGATGGACTGATGTGACGCTAGCAGAGTCAGTTCCCTCAAGGAACCACCTTGCGTATCGTGGCGTCATGCAGCGAACGCAATTCGGCGCCATGGCGTGCTCGATCGCCCGCACCCTCGACGTCATCGGTGAGCCGTGGTCTCCGCTGATCCTGCGGGACGTCTACGCCGGCACACACCGCTTCGAGCAACTCCAGCGGGGGCTCGGCATCTCCCGCAAGGTGCTCGCCGAGCGGCTGAACTGGCTGGTCGAACAGGGCGTCCTGGCCCAGCGTGAATACTCGACCCGGCCGGTCCGACACGAATACCTGCTCACCGACAAAGGCCGGGAGCTGTGCGATCTGCTGCTCGTCATGGTGCGCTGGGGTGACCGGTGGACGGCGGGCGACGCCGGCCCGCCGGTGCTCTACCGCCACCACGCCTGCGGCGAGATCAGTCACGTCGAACTACGGTGCTCGGAGTGCGAACAGCCCATGCGGGCTACGGACATCGATCTACTGCCCGGGCCTGGGGCACACCCACCATCGTGACCATCGGCTCGGTCAACATCCGCCGTCATCCGAGTGCGGAGCGCGTCCCGTCGTCCGGCGGGCGATCGATCGCGGCGAGTTCGGTGAGAACCGGGTATAACCGATCGGCCAGCGTCGGGTCCGTACGGGTGAGTTCCGCGGTCAGGGCCGTCACGGCCGCCGAGAGCGCACGGCGTAACTCGACCTCGTCAGTGGAACGGACCAATGTCGTTTCGAGCGGGCCGGTGATGTCGGAGGGCAGTAGGTGGGCGCCTTTGGCGTAGCTGGTGGGGTGGCCCAGACGCTGGCAGGCGAGTGCGACTGTCTGGGTCCGCATGGCGCTGATCCAGTGCTCCGCCTGCCAGAATCTGCCTCGTTCGATGCTGATCCGTGCGTGCAGCGCGTGGTGCCATGCCAGGCCGGCCGTGCCGTCGTGGCCGCTCGACGCGGGGGCCCGGGATGGTGTGGAACGCCCGAACACGAGTCGCCAACTCGGGCCTCGCGGCCCGAACTCGCCTTCCGGGCTGAAGGAGAGGTCGACTTCCAGGCAGTGAGGCAGCAGGAACACCCGGTAGATCGCGGACCCGTCCGCGAGGTCCCAGTGGTGGACCGCCGCGAAGTCCTGATACATCTGTCGCGTCCATCGACGCATCACGGCGTCGAGCGGGTCACTGACCCCGAAGGCCAGATCGATGTCCGACCAGCGATCCTCGTCGTTCGTGGCGTGCGAACCGGTGATCGCGGCGGCGACGACACCGCTGTCTTGTTCCGCCAGATGCAGCAGCCGCCGCTGGATCCGGTCGCGTTCGTCTACTGAGAACATCAGCTCACGCTGCTCCGACACCTAATCACCCCGGCAGCGGACGCTCGGCCAGGACGGCGGCGAGCCATTCCCGCTCGCGCCATGGCCAGCGGGCCGCGCGCGTCCATGGGGACATCATGCCTCGCCGGTGCGTCGATCCAGCGCCGGATCGGTCGCATGGTGCTTCGTGGATGCTGGCAGACTCGTCGCATGACGGGTCTCACCGCTGAACTCGTGGTCGATGGTTGTGCCCCGCAAACCCCGGCGCTCGCCCCGAACGCGCGCCTGCTCTGCTATGTCCTCGCTCCCAACAGCCGGACTGGTGACCACCTCGACACCGAACTCTGGCTCGTACCCACCGATTCCGCCGCCGCGCCGCGCCGGGCGACCGACGACACGGCAACCGAGTCCCAGCCGCGCTGGTCGGCCGACTCGGAGACGCTGTTCTTCCTCTCCGACCGCGCCGAACGCGGCATTTCGCAACTGCACAGGCTCACCCTCGCCGACGGCATAGTGACCACGTTGACCAGCTGGCGCGGCGGCGTCATCGACCACCTGCCGCTCACCGACCCCAACCTGGTCGCCCTGCTCGCCGAGGACGAACCCACCGAGCAGGACACTCGCCGTACCCGCGACCGCGACGACGCCATCGTCGTCGGCGAGCGCGAACCACGCGCCCGGTTGCGCCTGCTCGACCTGCGCACCGGCCGGGTCACCACCCCGCAGGCGTTCGGTGACCGGCACGTCGTGGACCTGCGCCAACGTCCCGACGGCGGCCCAATTGCGGTGCTGACGTGGGCCAGCGCCGACAACGACCACGGCCCGCGAAACGGCCAACTGCACCTGTTCGACCCCACGACCGGGACCGCGGAGAACCTCGGACCGGTCGAGGTCGACGCACGGTCGCTGGCCTGGTGGCCGGGCGAGGACGGTTGGCACCTCGGTTACCTCGCGCTCACCCCACCGCTGCTGCAGGCCGGCACCGCCGTGTTCGACCTGGCCATGGAGACCCGCGTCCTGCGCAACCGCACCGCTGGCCTCGCGATGTGCCCCACCGAACTGTGCCAGACCACCGCCGCCCCGCTGGTGGTGTTCGCCGACGGCCTCAACACGACACTGGCCAGGCTCGACCTCACCGACCTCACGACCCTGTCGCATCACCCCGGACGCCTCGACAATCTCACCGCCACCCCTGCCGGCGACGAGATCGCGGTGCTCACCGGCACCCGCTATCAGCCCGCGAATGTTCACATCGGAGCACCCACCGGGCCGCTGCGCAGAATCACCAACACCCGGCCGGAACTGGACGCCGTCGCCCTCGGCACGCAACAACCGCTGGCCTACCGCGCCGCCGACGGCCTCGACCTGGACGGCCTGCTCGTACTGCCGGTCGGAAGGTCCGCCTCGGAGGGGCCGTTCCCGCTGGTCACGATCGTGCACGGAGGCCCGTACGACCGCTACGCCGATCGTTGCCAGTTGTTCTGGTTCCCCAGCGCGCAGTGGCTGGCCGCCGCCGGCTACGCGGTGTTGCTGCCCAACCCGCGCGGCGGTCAGGGCCATGGTCACCAGTTCGCCGCCAGCGTCGCCGGCCGGGTCGGCCAGCAGGAGTGGACAGACATCCTGACCGGTATCGACCTGCTCGTCGCCGAGGGCATCGCTGACCCTGACCGGCTGGGCATCGCCGGCTGGAGCCACGGCGGCTTCATGTCCGCCTGGGCCGTCGGCCAGACCGACCGCTTCCGCGCCGCGCTGGTCGGGGCCGGCATCATCGACTGGGGCATGCTCGCCGCGACCGGGGAGAACGGCCAGTTCGAAGCCGCACTCGGCGGCAGCACCGGCTGGTCCGGCATCGGTCCCCACCCACACGACGCGGTCAGCCCGATCTCCTTCGCCAGCAACATCCGCACGCCGGTGCTCATCCTGCACGCCGCCGAGGACACCAACGTGCCCCTTGGACAGGCCGTGTACCTGCACCGGGCGCTGCGCCACTTCGACGTCGAGCACGAGTTCGTGATCTACCCGAGAGAGGGCCACTCGATCCGGGAACGCCACCACCAACTCGACGTTCTGCGCCGGACCCGCTCCTGGTTCGATCGCTGGCTCCGCCCCTGACCGGCCTGGGGGCAATCACCCGACGCGGCGCGTGTCGGTTGGATGCGACACCTAGGACAGCGCTGCGGCAAGGTCGGTAGCGGCCTCATAGGCAGCCGCAGCCCGTGTGGCCTGGTCCGCGCTCAACGCGACACTGTCAACACGGGTCAGCATCTCGATCGCCGTGGCCGGATCGTTCAGGACCATCGCGACCTCAGCGCGGTACACGAGCACCTCCACCAACGCGACAGGGTCGTCATCTGCATCGGGATGGCCCAGCGCACTGTCAAGAATCCGAGCCGCCTGCCGGACGTCCCCTCGGGAGTCGGCCTGCACGACGGCGTTCGCCATCGCCTTGCCCAGCCGTTCAGTCGGCGCTGACGCGGGGGAGACCGGAGCGTTCTGGAAGACGCGGATCCAGTTGCCGCCTGGATCGATGACGCTGAAGCCGCTCAGCCCGTCGGCGTTCTTTCGCGCGCGGGGCCGGGTCATCCGGGGCGTCCCGGAGACCAACACCTTGCCGTACGCGGCGCGCATTCCCGCAGCGAAAGCCCGGTACAGCTGCCCCGTGTCCGAGGTCAGCACAAGACACGAACCGTAGGACTGCGCCGGATCGAACCCCGCGATCTCGAAGAACTGCAGATGTAGATCTTCGCGTTGCAACCCCACGCACGGGTTGGGTTTGCGCTGCTGGTAGGTGGTGTGGAAACCGAGCACCTCGTAGAAGGCGACGATGTCGTCGATGGACGCGCAGGGCAGCAGGGGAACGGTTACCTCGTTGGTCACCCGTACTTCGTAGCCGCCGGGAGGAGGCACACGCACATGGAAATGACCGTTCGTCGGCCGCAGCCGACTGAACGGCCGATACAGCGCAAGCTGGGCTGGTCCGCCAGCGACCTCTGTCGGCACTCACCTTCGAAGGATGTGCGCGGTGATCCACATGGCGTCGCGTTGGTAGAGCCCGACGTGACTGCGGAGGTTCTCCTGTCCCTGATCAGCCCGCGCCTCGCTGAAGGCGGCGAGGTCGTGCAGTCGGTGGACTGCGGCCTGGAGGATGTGGTCAGGGTCTTGCCCCGAGCCGTAGGCGTCGCAGAGCATGCGCAGCCGACGTGCCCGCTCGGCCAGGTCACTGTGGATCGCGTCGCCGTTGTCGGGGTGGGCCAGCGGCACCAGCCGGTACGCGAGGTAGGCCAGATCCCACGACCGGGGACCGGGCGAGGCCGTGTCCCAGTCGATGATTCCGGTGAGTCGCCGGTCGGTGAAGACCATGTTGTAGGGCGCGAAGTCGTTGTGACAGATGACCTCAGCTGGCTGTCGCACCGGAAACTGCCACACTCCGCCGACGGTGTCGAAGCTGGCACTGGCCTCGTGAAGTTGTGCGAGGTGCAGACCTGCTTCGGCGAGGATGCCGTCGCTCCAGATCCAGTCCGGCAACGGGTACTGCGGCACGATGCCCGGCAGGTAGGAGACGCTGTCACGTCCGTGCTCATCGGTCCCGAGCGGTTGCGGAACCCAGGTGACGCCGCGCTCCCGTAGGTGTCGTAGTAGGCGCTGAACCGTCGGGCTCCATGCCCCATGACCGCGCCGAACAGTGGCACCGACCCGTGTCGCACCCCCCATGTTGCCGCCCGGCAGGGCTTCCTCCCGCTCGTCGGCCGCGTTCGGGCTGTGGTCATCCATGTCGACATCCTCAGCGCGTGCGGGCCGTAACGCCACCGCGTTCTTGAGCCGGACTGAAGCGAGCGAGCACAGCTCACAGCAGGCAATTATCGGATTGTCGTTAATGAAAATCCTTTAATTACCTGGGACAAAAGGTACGTAACGCTCATGCACCATAATGACAGTTCTTGTGCGTAAGGACTTAAGTTGGTGTAAGCGTTTGGGTTGGTCGGCGCGCGCGTGTTGGCCGGGAACTCAGGTGACCTCTCGGGGCGGCACCGATGACGGCCCCGACTGGAGGTATTCCAGTGCGCGGCGCAGCGCCTCAGGGCTGTCCCGGAAGTGCCCAAGTGCCGAGTTGCACCCGTTGCAGAGGAGACCCCGAACGGTGTTGGTGCCGTGGCAGTGATCCGCGACCAACCGGAACGCCTGGGCGGAGGGCTTGCCGTCCTTCCGGGGGCGACCGGCGAGAGTTGCCGGGAGGTCATCCTCATGGATGCCGCAGAGCCCGGCCGGGAATCCCTACTGGCCTGATTCACACGACGGGAGTAGTCGCGGCACGGTTGACAGGAGAGCATCGTGCGACCGGTCGCGCCGACGAAGGACTCTGCCGGCCGAAGCTGCTTGCACCGCCCGCAGGTCTTTGACTCGTTCACGGTCCTCGCACCCTGACAGCTTGAGTGGCGGTACCGGCATCGGAAAGCGTTGGAGGGCTGACTACGAGCGGCCGTACGCGGCGTGGGCCTGGGCCACCTCGACTGCCTCGCGTTCACGCCACCGGCGCTGTGCCTCCCGGTTGCACGTCCGGCAGACCCGACGGTACCGGCCGGTCGCCGGGTCGAGCTCACGGTCGTGGCCGTTGCGGCACTGCGCCGCCTGGTTCCGGCGGCGGCCGGCCTCGGCACGACTGAGCTGTCGCAGATGAGTCGGCTCGATACAGTCGGCGGCGCCGCAGGTCTGGTCGACGTCGAGGGCGGGGTCGTACCCGCCGAGGAAGACGACGTACGCGGCGATGTGTGCCCACGCCCGGCCCGCGACCTTCTGGTGCACCCCACGTCGCTGCCCGTAGCCTTCGACGACCAGGCAGCCGCTCTCGGTACGGTGTGAGCGCTCCAGCAGGTAGGCGCGCAGCGACTCCTCGGTGTGGTAGCGGGACAGACCCTTCACGGCCGCGAGCACCGTGTCACCGTACCCACGTCACGCACGATCGTCGACTGACGCTGACATGGCGGCTCGCCTGCTCGGCGAGTGGTCGCGCTCCGACCGGTGGGCGGTCGTCGTCACCTACCTGCAGCCGCTTCGGCTTCGACCGAACGTGCGGCCACGCTTGTAGATAGTCGCCGGCCGCTAGAGCGGCGAGGTCGCCGAGCAGTTCGACGAGCACGCCAAGCGCGTGCCGCCGCCAGCGCAACGGTCGACGGCCCTGACCTCCACGCCGTCGTGCCCGCCCTGAGCGCCTGACTGGAGACCATCGCCTTGCCCGCCAGCTGACACCAGCTTCGCTGGGCCAGGACAGCCCGACGGGCTTGATGCGGTCCGGTTGCTGGTGAGGCGTCTGCCAAGATGACGTTCTCGATCTGTGGGGCGTGCCGCGCTTCCGGTCAGGATGGAGGAACGGCGTGAGCGTCGTACGGCGGCAGTTGCTTGACCATGTCGCTGACCTGGTGCCGACGTTCCCCGCGCCGCGGTGCGTACGGGTGGCCGTTGACGGGGTCGATGGGGTGGGTAAGTCCACGTTCGCCGGCGAGTTGGCCGTGTTGCTGAGCGACCGGGGACGTCCTGTCGTGCACGTGGCGGCGGACGACTTTCATCACCGTCGGGCGGTGCGGCATCGCCGTGGCCGGGATTCGCCGGAAGGCTTCTGGCTCGACAGTTACGACTACGAAGCCCTCGTCCACAACGTGCTGGAGCCGTTCGGTCCCGGAGGCTCTCGCTGTTACCGTCCCGCCGCCCATGATCTTCGGACAGACGAGATCCTGGATCTTGAGTGGCGGACCGCGGCGCCCGGCACGGTACTCATCGTCGACGGGCTGTTCCTGCATCGTGACGAGCTCGTGGAGTGCTGGGACTTCTCCGTCTTCGTTGACGCGCCGTTCGCGGTCACCGTCGCACGGATGGCCCGACGCGACGGTTCCCATCCGGATCCCGAACATCCCAGCCTCGGCCGCTACGTCGGCGGGCAGCGGCTGTACTTCGCCGCCTGCGCGCCTCACGAACGCGCGGATGTTGTCATCGACAACCAGGATGTGACCCGACCGGCCCTCGTGGAGGTCGTCGCGCAGGCCGAGGCAGTTGACGGTTGGACGGCCGCCGACGGATGATCCAGCGATGTGTCGCTCGGGTCAGCGAGCCGGGACGCTGGTTCTCATGGGCACCATGATCGCCGTCATTTCGGTGGCTTCAGGGGAGCGGATTGCATGAAGTTTCTTCTCACGTCGGGGGGCATCAGCAACCCGAGCATTTCCGACGCGCTGGTCGACCTGTTGGGCAAGCCGCTCGCTGAGTCCACGGCTCTGTTCGTTCCCACCGGTGTCTACCCCTTTCCCGGCGGAGCTGAGAAGGCGTGGAAGGCGATTCACGGCCAACCCGACATCCCGCTGTGCCAGCTGGGTTGGAAGTCCCTGGGGTTGTTGGAGCTCACCGCGCTGCCGACCATTCGAGAAGAGAACTGGGTTCCGGCGGTCCGGGAGGCCGATGCCCTGCTGGTCTGGGGCGGCGATGTGCTGTACCTGACCTACTGGCTGCGCCAGTCGGGCCTGGCCGACCTCCTGCCGTCGCTGAGTGACACGGTCTATGTGGGGGTCAGCGCCGGGAGCATCGCGGTCACCCCGTACAACTGCGACGCCGAATTCGATCTTCAGTTCGTCCCCGACGGCAGCGACAGGGCGCAGGACGCCGACCGGGCGTTGGGGTTGGTGGATTTCATGTGGCTGGCCACCGGAGCAGGCCAGGTTGAACCGGTTCTGGATGCCCGGCAGGTTGGCCTGGTTGAGCGAGGCGTTCGCCGAACGGTGGC
>NZ_JBEYSL010000160.1:0-13429 GCF_040642735.1 Micromonospora sp. NPDC047753
TGGGCTGACGGTGACCCGGTGCTCGCGCTGGCCAACGCCAGCGCCTACCTGGAGGCCGTCGGGCACGTGGTGATCGCGTGGATGTGGCTGGAGCACACAGCCCCGACTGGGCGCCGGTGATGGTGCCGTTGGAGTTCAGGTTCCACTGTTGGTTGGCTTGGCCGTTGCAGTCCCAGATGATGACCGCGGTGCCGTTGCTGCTGCCCGCACCGCTGGCGTCCAGGCACTTGTTGCCGTACACGGTCAGCGTGCGGTTGGCGGTGTAGGTCCAACGCTGGTTGGTGCCACCGTGACAGTCCCACAGTTGCGGACGAGCACCGTTCGTCGTGCTCGAGTTGGGAATGTCGATGCACCGGTTGGCCGGGCTGCTGGCGATCAGCACGTTCTGCTGGCCGGGCGGCGGGGTCGACGGCGGGGGAGTGGTGGGTGGCACGGTGGACCCGAACTGGGCGAAGAAGTTCCAGACTTCCTGCTTGACCCAGCTCCGCGCGCCGCTCTCACAGCCGGCGCAGCCGTCCACCGGGCCCTGCTGGTGGCCGCCGTCGAAGGCGGCCCAGAGCACCGGGTATCCGGCCTGGCAGGAGTACGCGGTGGTGATGTGGGTCAGGCTGCCAGCCCTTGGCTCGGGTGGGCTCTGTGCGGCGCATCCGTTGTTGCGGACGAACCTGTCGCGCAGCGAGCGTCCGCTGGGGATGTTGTCGTTGATGCCGTGGATCCCCAGGTACGCGACCGGTCCGGTGCCGCCGCTGCATCCGCTGATCGCCCCCGGGGCCGCGATTGCCGCGACCGCACGGAATACCGTCGGTCGGGAACACGCCAACGAGTAGCTCATCGCGCCGCCGTAGCTGAACCCGACCGAGAAGCGTTGTGTGGTGTCGACGCAGAGAGCGTTGTCGATCATGCGGATCATGTCGTCGGTGAAGGTGACGTCTTCACCGTTGGAGTTGCCCCAGCCGTTGTTGAGGCCCTGCGGGGCGACGAAGATGGTGCTGTTGTTCGCCTGCGACTGCATGCCGTAGTAGGCCCACGCCGCACCGTCGCTTCCGCCCGACGCGACCTGACTGGCGGTGCCGCCCAGCCAGTGGAACCCGAAGGCCAGCCGGTGGGCGTAGGTGTTGTTGTAGCTGTCCGGCAGTCGAAGGATGAAACTACGGCTCTTCCCGCCGCTCTGGATGGTGTGGGTGCCGCTGTTCAGCCCGGGCGCCTTGCCGCAGCCGGCAGTGGTGGCCGCCGCCGCCGGTGCGACGGTCGTGAGAACGTACATTCCGACGGCGATCACAACCATGACCGCCATGGCTGCCCCCAGCCAGGGGCCGGAGAGTTTACGAAGCGGCACGGTTGCGCCTCCTTGCGAGTCGTTGAACATCCGTTGGGCCGGTCCCCTCTGCGGGAACCTCGTCGGGCTCAACTCCGGCTCCAACGTTGGTTGGCCGCGCCGGTGCAGTCGGAGATCTGCACGCGCGTGCCGTTGGCCGTGCCGTTGCCGACCAGGTTCAGGCAGCGGCCCGAACCAACTCCGGTGATCGAGCCGTCGGCGTTGAACCGCCACTTCTGGTTGGACTGGCCGTTGCAGTCCCAAATGATCACCGAGCTGCCGTTCGCGGTGCTGGCGCCGTTGACGTCGAGGCACTTGCCGCCAAAGACGCGCAGTTCCTGGGCGGCGGTCGAGGTCCAGCTCTGGTTGCTCTGACCGTGGCAGTCCCAGATGATCGCCGTCGCGCCATTGGTCTGCGAGGCGCCGTTGACGTCGAGGCACCGTCCGGAGGACGTGCTGCGCAGGGCCGACGTGTCGCTCGGCGGCGGGGTGGTCGGCGGTGGGGTGGTCGGCGGCGACGTGGGATCGGTGCCACCGAACTGGGTGAAGAACCTCCACACCTCGCCCTTGGTCCAGGTCCTGGCGCCGCTGTCTCCGCCGCCGTCCACCGGGCCGGGGGTGTGCCCGCCGTCGAAGGCTGCCCAGACCACCGGATAGCCGGACCGGCAGCCGGAGTAGGTGGTGGTGATGTGGGTCAGACTGCCCGCCCTCGGTTCGGGTGGGCTCTGGGCGGTGCACCCGTTGTTCCGGACGAACGTGTCACGCAGGGACCGTCCGGCGGAGATGTTGAGCACCGAGTCCCCGATGCCGTGGATCCCCATGTACGCGACCGGCTGGGTGCCGCCGCTGCACCCGCTGAGCTGCCCACCGGAGTAGACCGCGACAGCGCGGAAGACACCTGGGCGGGAACAGGCCAGCGAGTAGCTCATGCCCCCGCCGTAGCTGAAACCGAGCGCGAAGCGCTGGGTGGTCTCGACACACAGATCGGCCTCGATCAGGCTGATCATGTTGTCGACGAAGGTGACGTCCTGGCCGCCGGGGTTGGCCCACCCGTTCCCGTTGCCCTGGGGTGCGACGAAGATCGTGCTGTTGTTCGCCTGCTGCCGCAGCCCGTAGTAGGACCAGGCCGCCCCGTCGGACCCGCCGCCGTCGACGTCGTTCGCGGTGCCGCCGTTCCAGTGGAACCCGAAGATCAACCGGTAGGGGTGGTTCCTGTCGTAGTTGTCGGGGATCCTCAGGATGAAGCTGCGGTTCTGGCCGTTGCTCTGAATGGACCGCTGGCCGCTGGTCAACGTGGGCGCCTTGCCGCACCCGGCGGTCGCCGCGGCCGCTCCGATGTCCGCGGCCGACGCGGTGGTGCTCAGACCGCCGGCCAGTGCCCCTGCGCTCACGGTCACGACGACGGCCGCCGCCGTCGCGAGCAATCCAAGGATGGGTCTACGTCTTGTCATGAAGGGGCTCCCGCCATTCGGCACGAACTGGTTGAAAGGGGTCCACGGCCGACCGGTTCATCGACGCAGGTGTCTGCCGCTGGTCTCGCCGCCCGCGCGGGACCACTCGGCAATCGATTCGACAGTGGTCACCTCGTGCGCCCAAACATCACGAGACCGTTCGACCGACGGTGCCGGAGCACCTGGCTCGGCGTCGAATCGATTCGTTCCGACGCTAGATCGCGCAGTGAAAGATGTCAATGCCGTGTCCGGCAGGTTGCGGGCCGGTCGGGCCGGTCAGGCGCTCGTGAGATCGGCCGCGCCGAAGGAGACCGCGAACCGCTTGCACCAGATGGAGACGCTCCGGAAGTCACCTGGATCCACCGACGCCGGTAGCTCGTACACCTGGTTGCCCTTGTTGCCCTTGAGCTTGGCCAGCTCGACCCATTCGCCGTCGTCGAACACCCGCCAGCCGGCCGTGCCCCGGATGACCGGTTGGTCGGTCAGCCACACCCGCAGGTCCGGGCCGTTCGACGTGTCCAGGTCGCGGATGACCAACTGGTGGCGCCCGTCGGCGAGCCGGTGAATCTCGGCGCTGCCGGTCGTCCGGTGCTCATGGGTGACGAACTCGCCGGCGGTCAGGATCTCGTTCGCCGCCGGGGTGGCTGCCGACGCCGCAGGGGTTGGGGTGGCTGCCGACGCCGTCGGGGCCGGGCTCGCGGACACCGGGGTCGGGGTGACAGATGTCGTCGCGACGCGGGGAACGGCCTCGTCGACGTAGGTGTCGGTGACGAGCTTCCACGGCTGGAACCAGTACAGGGCCAGCATCGACACGACGACAGCGCAGGCGAGACCGGCTCGGACCAGCGGCGACCGGAACATCCGTCTTCCCATCACCGCAGCGTACGGCCGCAGCCGCCGTCGAACTGTTCGCGAACCATTGCGGAACTCTTACGACGGTCACCCCTGCGTATCTGCCAGCGCCTGTCCGCACCGGCAGGCGCCCTGGGCCTCCGGCAACGTCTGCACCGCGTCGCCGAGCAGGAGGCGCAGGCGCTCGATGTTCCGGGCGAAGACCGTGAACACCTCCTGCTGAGTCACGCCCTGACCGACCTCCACGCCCGAGTCGAGGTCGGTCACCAGGGACAGCGCGGTGTAACACAGTGCCAGTTCGCGGGCCAACACCGCCTCCGGGTGACCGGTCATGCCGACGACCGACCAGCCCTGCCGGCCGTACCACAGCGATTCCGCGCGGGTGGAGAACCGGGGCCCCTCGATGACGACCATCGTTCCGCCGTCGACCGGCTGCCAACCAGTGGATCGGGCGGCGTCGAGAACCGTGGCTCGTCCGACCGGGCAGTAGGGGTCGGCGAAGGGAACGTGAACGACCGGGGAGGGCTTCCCGTCCGCGCGCGGCTGTCCGTCGTAGTAGGTCTGCTCCCGGCCCCTGGTCCGGTCGACCAGTTGGTCCGGTACGACGAGGGTTCCCGGGCCCAGATCCGGTCGCAGGCCGCCCACAGCGCCCGGTGCGAGCACCTGGCGGACGCCGAGTGCGCGCAGCGCCCACAGGTTGGCCCGGTAGTTGATGCGGTGTGGGGGGAGGGTGTGCCGGCGTCCGTGGCGGGGCAGGAACACCACCGGCCGCTCGGCGACAGTCCCGACGGACAGCGCGTCGCTCGGCGGCCCGTACGGTGTGTCGACGGTGACCTCGGCGACGTCGTCGAGGAACTCGTAGAACCCGGATCCGCCGATCACGCCGATCCGCGGGCGGTCGGTCGTGCTGATGTCTCCTGCTGACATGTGTACCCCTCCTGGACGAACAGTGAAGAACGGCTGGGACCGACTCAGCTACGCTCGGCTCGTCGGCCCGCGACACGTCTGTCGACAGTGGTGGCGACGACCAGGACGACCACGATCGCGGCCCAGAGCACAGCCAGCCCGACGGCGAGCCCCAGCGGGTACTCGCGGTCCGGTAGGCCCGGGTTCGGTGGCGCCGAAGGTGGTCGCCACAGCAGCGGCACAGCGATCAGCAGCAACGTGGCGCTGGCCAGCAGACCTGCGGCGATCCAGGCCAGGCGCAACCGGTTCCTCACCAGTCGGCCCAGCGCCAGTCCGACCAGTCCGACCAGCGGCGCCACCAGGACGTCGTGCAGCACCGGGCCGCCGATCAGCCACGGCAGGGCGGTGTCGAGCTGGGGGAGGAGCAACCAACCGCCGTACGCGGTGGCCGCGGCACCGACCACGAACAGGAGCAGCCGGACGGTTCTCACCGCAACACCTCCAGCCTTGCCACCCACTTGGTCTGCAGGACGCCTGGCCGGCTCGGCGCGATGAGTCGGCAGGGGTAACCGTGGTCGGGAGACAGTTGCTCGCCGTTGATCCGCAGAGCGAGCAGGGTCAGCGGGTCGCGGGCGTGGGCCGCAGGGAGTGTGCTGGCCGCGTACAGACCGTCGGTTTCCAGTGAGCTGACCCGAACCGGTCGGCCGGTCGGTGCGCCGGCCCAGCGCAGCAACTCGACGACGGGCACGCCGGTCCAGTGGGCCGACGCGCTCCAGCCCTCGACACAGGCGATCGGCAGTTCCGCCGTCAGTTGCGGCAGGGCCGCCAGGTCGGCCAGGGACAGGCTGCCCCGACCGCCCGGCCAGACGATCTCCAGTCGCCAGTCCGGGGGAACGGCGATGTGCGCGGCAGCCGCCGTACGGTTGATCGGTACGCCCTGCGGCCCGGACGCGGAACGCCACGCCAGCGGCGACACCCGACGTAGCCACGGCACGGTGACCCCGGCGGTGGCCAGCACGGCGATGCCGGCGACGCCCGCCGAGGTACGCAGGAACGCCCGTCGCTCGGACGAGTCCCGGTCGTCAGCCTCCGGTGTCGCAGCCCGCCCCGCTCTGCTGCGCCGCAGTGGGGTGCCCAGCGCCGTCCGAGCGATCGGGAGCTTCACCGCGACGTGCAGCAGCGTCGCGCCCGCCACCAGCCAGGCGACCGCGTAGTGCGCCGTTGGGAAGAAGAACCCCCACGGGTACGACTGGGCGACGTTGAACAGGCCCGTGACCAGTTCGAAGAACGCGGCGCAGACCAGTACGAGGACGGAGATCCGTTCGAGGGTGTGGGCGGTCAACCGGATCGGCTGACGGAGGGGCGGGCGGACGAACAGCCTGGGGTAGACGCTCCACAGCTTGGCCAGCAGCAACGGGATCGCGGCGACACCGGAGAGCACGTGAACGCCCTGGGTGACCCGGTACAGGTTGACCGGTCGGGTCGGCCAGGTGAACCAGCCTGGCGGGTGCTGGATGTAGTGACTCAGCAGCCCGGTGCCGAAACACAGCCCGAACGCCACCCCGAGCCAGAGACCGAGCCGCGCGGCGACCAGCGGTGAGTGCGAGGGCGCTGTGAAGTCCTCGGGTACGGGGACGCGGGGCCGGCGGATCATGAGCGCGCCAACTCGGCGAACCAGCGTGGACCGAACCGGAAACGGTCGACGACCCGCAGGCCGGCAGCGGCGGCGACCCGGGCCACCGCCTCCGACCCGACCCGCGCCCAGCGGAACACCGGTCCGCGCGGCTCCCGATCGCCGGACGACCCGGACACGACGTACGCCTGCCCCTGCCACAGCCCGGCCCCCGGGGGTTCCACCTCGACCACCAGCGTTCCGTCGGCAGCGATCAGGGTGCCGCACCGGCGCAGCAAGCGGACCGGGTCGCCACCGATACCGATGTTGCCGTCGATGAGCAGGGCGTGCGCCCACCTCCCCTCCCCGGGAAGGGGTTCGAAGACGTCGCGTCGCAGGGCGACCACCCCTCGGCCCTGGGTCAGACGCACCGCCTCGGCGGAGATGTCCACCCCCAGTGCGACGAGGCCGCGGCGAGCGAGCGCCATCGTCACCCGCCCGGGGCCGCAGCCGAGATCGATCGTGGGCCCGGTGCAGCGTGCGGCGACGGACTCGATGGCCGGCTCGGGCGGCCCGTGCCATCGCCGTACCGGCAACAGGTCACGTCGCCCGTCGGTGTGCACCAGCCAATGGTCGGGTTGGGCAGCAGGCCGCCTCGGGCTGACCGGCGTGCCGTGGGCGTCATGATCGGCGGACCACCCGCCGAGTCTGCCCAGCACCACGTCGAAACCGTCGAGACTGACAGTCGACCTCACCGGGGGTGTCCGCTCAGCAGATGGCCGCCCACCGACGCGACAGCATCCGCGAACCGGGTGCCGGGTAGGTCGGCCGCGACCGCCAACGCCGTCGACCAGTCGTCGACATCCCGCTGCGCGGGCAGGAACGCCGGTTGTACGCCGTGCCCGCGCAGCGCGGCGAGGGTGCGGCGCCCGGTGTCGTCGGTCGACGTGGGTACCTCGCGTAACGCGCTCGCGTACCTCGCATCGCGTAACCCGAGCGCCCACCAGCCGCCGTCCAGCGCCGGCCCGAACACCGCCTCGTGTTCGGCGAGCCGGTCCAGCGCGGCGCTGAGCAGGGCCGGCCCGATCTGCGGGGTGTCCATGCCGATCTGCAGCACCGGTCGGCCGGGAAATGCCGCAGCGGTGTCGGCGTGGGCGTTCGCGAGGCGGTCGGCGAACGTGTCGCCGCGTTGCGGAAGCAGGTGCCAACCTGCCAACGCGGCGGTCAGCTCCGCGCTGTACTCGGCATCGGCGAACCGACCGGTGTGGGCCAACACGGGAATGGTCGAGGCGGTGGCGCGCACCGCCGCGAGGGTGTCCAACAACGACGCCGCAGCGATCCGGGCCGCCTGGGTGGGATCGGCGGGCGGGCAGAGGCGCGTCTTGGCCTGCCCGGGGACCGGCGCCTTCGCGACCAGGAGCAGGACGTTCACCGGCCACCACCGGCGCGCAGCACTCCGGCGAAGTCCCGGGTCGCCCGCAGCGTGCCCCGGACCGACCCGGAGACCTTCGACGTGGTGCCGGCGGCGCGGGGCGCGTACGCGACGTCCAGTTCGAGGATCCGCCAGCCCGCTCCGGCCGCGCGCAGCAGCAACTCCAGGGGGTAGCCGAACGCGCGGTCGTCGACACCGAGGCCCAGCAGCGCCGCCCGGCGGGCCACCCGGATCGGGCTGATGTCGTACACCGGCACGCCGCGACGCCGCAGCAGGGCGGCAACCATCGCGTTCCCGGCTCGGGCATGCCATGGCCAGGCATCCGCCGAGACCGGCCGACGCCGCCCGACGGCGAGATCGGCCCGTCCGTCGTGCACCGCCGAGACGAGCCTGGGCAACTCGGCCGGGTCGAACGAGCCGTCCGCGTCGAGCACGCAGACCAGATCCGCCTCCGCGGCCAGCAGGCCGGCGTGCACTGCCGCTCCGTACCCGCGTTGAGGCTCGTGGACGACCCGGGCCCCATGCTCGGCCGCGACGACCGGTGAACCGTCGGTGGAGCCGTTGTCGACCACGATGGCGTGGTAGCCGGGCGGTAGCCCGCTCAGTACGGCAGGCAGTGCGGCCGCCTCGTCCAGACACGGCAGCACCACGTCGATCGTTGTGTGCATACCGGCGACGCTAGGCCCGCCACCGGCCGTCGGGACCGTGGTTCGTCCTTACGAATCGCTTACACGGCAACGGATCTTACGACTCGCTGACGTATCGCCTTCGGGCAGTCGAACGCCTGGTGGGAGGCCGTAAGGTCGGCCGTCACCATGACCATGATGACCCGGCCGGGACGAACCCGGTCCGCTGACCTGATCGTCCTCGGCGTCGAGGCGGCAGTGCTCGCTGTCGCTGTCGCCGTCGGCGCCCTGCTCAACCATCAGGGCGTACGGCTGCACGCCGACGCGGCGCCGCTCTACGCGAGTTGGCAGCCCCATCTGGGCCCCGGTACCCCCGCCGCGTTGCTCGTCGCGGCGCTGTTCGTCTGGCGGGGCGTGCGCTGGGCGACCGACACGTCGTGGCCGCGGCTGCTGGCGGTCGGCTATCTCGCCTCGCTGCTCTGGACGCTGTCGCTGGCCCTTGTGGACGGCTGGTCCGCGGGGTTGACCGAGCGGCTCACCGTGCAGGCCGAGTACCTGCACGAGGTGCCCCGGGTGACGGACGTCGGCATCATGCTGTCCGGCTTCGCCGACCGCATTCTCGACTTCCAGCCCGACTCGTGGTCCACCCACGCTGCCGCTCATCCACCGGGGGCGTTGCTGTTCTTCGTCTGGCTGGAGCGGATCGGCCTGGGCGGCGGGACCGCCGCCGGGCTCGCCTGCGTGCTGCTCGGTGCCACGGTGTCGGTGTCGGTTCCGGTGGCGCTGCGGGCACTCGGCGTCGAGGACGCGGCCCGGGCGGTGTGGCCGTTCCTGGTGCTCCTGCCGGGGGCGGTCTGGGTGGGCGCGTCCGCGGACGGGATCTTCGCCGCGGTGGTCGCGGCCGGGTTGGCGCTGCTGGCGGTGGGTGGTCGACCAGGTGCCGCACTGGGCGGGTTGCTCCTCGGCTTCGCGCTCTACCTGTCGTACGGGTTCGTCCTGGTCGGGCTGCTCGCGTTGACGGTGGTGCTGCTCCGGGCGCGGGACCGACTCGGAGTGCTCCTGGTCGCGGCGACGGCGGTCGCGGCCGTCGTCGCCGTGTTCACCCTGGCCGGCTTCTGGTGGCTGGACGGCTACCACCTGGTGGCGCGTCGCTACTACCAGGGCTGGGCGGCGGAGCGTCCGTACGGTTACTGGGTCTGGGCGAATCTCGCGGCCCTGCTGCTCTCGGCCGGTCCGGTGGTCGGGCCGGCGCTGCGCCGGGCGGTGGCCGCCGTGTCGATCCACGCACCGCACCCACCGCTCGCCACGACACTCCGGCAGCGGATCGTCAGCGCCGGACCCACCGTGTGGTTGCCCATCGCGGCGACAGTGGCGGTGCTCGCGGCGGACCTGTCCGGGCTCAGCAAGGCCGAGGTCGAACGGATCTGGCTACCGTTCGCCGTCTGGCTGCTGGTCGCGACCGCGCACCTGCCCCACGGTCACCGACGGTGGTGGTTGGCCGCCCAGGCCGCCACGGCTCTCGCCGTCAACCACCTGCTCTGGACCGTGTCGTGACCGATGCCGGATCCCGCATCACCGCGTTGGTGAAGTCGGCGACGCCAACGGCGAAGCCGACCCGGGCGGTGAAACCAAGCAGCCGGGCGGCGCGCGCCGGATCGGCCACGACGTGCCGTACGTCCGCCGCCCGTCCGCCCCCGACCGTGACCGGCGCTGGCCCGCCCATCGCCGATGCCAGCTCGTGGGCCAACTCGCCGACGGTGTGCGGTTCGCCCGAGCAGACGTTGATCGGGGTCAGGGGATCCGGTGCCGGTGTCGTGAGGGCCAGCAGATTGGCCGCGGCCACGTCGGTCACGTGGACGAAGTCCCGCCGCTGCCGGCCGTCCTCCAGCACCCGGGGCGGTCGTCCGGCGGCCAGGGCCGAGCGGAAGATCGACGCGACTCCCGAATACGGGGTGTCGCGGGGCATTCGCGGACCGTAGACGTTGTGATAGCGCAGGGCCCACACCGATCCGCCGGTCTGCCGGGCCCAGGCACCGGCGAGGTGTTCCTGGGCCAGCTTGGTGGCGGCGTACGTGCTGTGCGGCTCCAGCGGCGCGTCCTCGGGCACGAGACCGGGGGAGAGCGCCTGATCGCAGCGAGGGCAGGTCGGCTCGTACCGGCCCTCGGCCAGGTCGACCACCCGGCGGCCGGCAGGCCGGACGATGCCGTGGGTGGGGCAGTGGTAGCGGCCCTCGCCGTAGACCACCATCGAGCTGGCCAGCACCAGTCGGCGCACCCCGGCGCTGTGCATCGCCGCGAGGAGGGTGGCCGTGCCGAGGTCGTTGTGCGCGGCGTACCGGGGGGCGTCGGCGGGGTCGAGGCCATGACCGACCATGGCTGCCTGATGGCAGACCGCGTCGACCCCGGTCAGTAGCCGGGTCAGCAGTTCGTTGTCGCGGACGTCGCCGACCACCAGGTCGTGCCGCTCGGTCCAGGGCGGCGCCGTCGCAGCGTGCGCCTCGGGCAGGAGCGCGTCCACGGCCACCACCTCGTGCCCGTCGTCGCTGAGCAGGTCGGCGATGTGTGAGCCGATGAACCCGGCCGCACCGGTGACAAGGATCCGCATTCCGGTCACCGTATGACCCCACGTACGCCTGGGCGGGTTTCCGCGCCCAGCCGTAAGAACCTCGCAAGGTTTGCTGGTCCGGGGGGAGTCCGCCGCGTGGCTAGGCTGGGCCGATGGACATTCTGGGGGAGACGTTGACGGGGCGGAACGGGGAAGGCCCGTGACGCAGCGCGTGCTGGTGGTCGACGACGATCAGACCGTGAGCGACGTCATCCGTCGTTACCTCGAGAACGACGGCTTCCAGGTGAGCCTCGCGGCGGACGGCGCGGCGGCACTGGCGGCCGTGGAGCGGCAGGCGCCAGACCTGGTCGTGCTCGATTTGATGCTGCCGTTGATCAGCGGCCTGGAGGTGTGTCGGGCGCTGCGGGTACGGCCGGACGGCGTACCGATCGTCATGCTCACCGCGCGCGGCGACGAAGCCGACCGGATCCTCGGGCTGCAACTCGGCGCGGACGACTACCTGACGAAGCCCTTCTCACCCCGGGAACTGGTGCTGCGGGTCCGTTCGGTGCTCCGTCGCGCCGGCGGTGGGATTCCACCAGAGCGTCCGGAGGCGCTCACCGACGGCAACCTGGTGGTGCACACGGCCTCCCGAACCGCAGGCCTCGCCGGTGCGGATCTGGCCCTGACGTTGCGCGAATTCGACCTGCTCGTCCACCTCATGCGGCATCCCTCCCGGGTCTTCGGCCGGGCCGAACTTCTTGAGCAGGTCTGGGGCTGGAACTTCGGGGACCACTCGACAGTGACGGTGCACGTACGCCGGCTGCGGGAGAAGATCGAGGCCAACCCCGCCGATCCGCAGCGGATCGTGACCGTCTGGGGCGTCGGCTACCGGTACGAGCCAGCCAGTGCGTGACATCGTCCTGATCTTCGCGATCGCCCTCGGCGCGGCACTCGGCATCGGGCTCGCCGGTGCGGTGCTGCTCCGCGCCCTGCGACGCAGCTCGATCACCGTGCACCTCAACGTGCTGCTCACCACCACTGTGGTCGCCGTCGCCGTCGGGGTGATGGCGGTCGCGGAAGCGATGTTCCTCTCCGCGCACGACAGTGAGGTGGTCCTGATCACCGTCGCGGCGGCAGCGGTGGTCAGCCTCGCCGTCGGCGGGCACTTCGGCCGGCGACTGGCTCGCGCCGCGGTCTGGCGCGACCAGGCCCGGGAGCGGGAACGGCAACTGGAGAAGGGCCGGCGCGACCTGGTCGCCTGGGTCTCCCACGACCTGCGGACCCCGCTCGCCGGGCTGAGGGCCATGGCGGAGGCGCTGGAGGACCGGGTGGTTCGTGATCCGGACACTGTCGACGAGTACCACCGACGCATCCGCCTGGAGACCGACCGGATGACGCGACTCGTCGACGACCTGTTCGAGCTGTCCCGGATCAACGCGGGAGCGTTGCGGTTGTCGTTGACGGCGGTGCCGCTCGGAGAGGTGGTCTCGGACGCGCTGGCCAGCACCACCCCGTTGGCCGACGCTCGCCGGATCAAGCTGATCGCCAGCGAGTCGGGGTGGCCCACGGTTGCCGCGAGCGAACCGGAGTTGGCCCGGGTCGTGGCCAACCTGCTGCTCAACGCGGTCCGCTACACCCCGGAGGACGGCACCGTACGCATCGAAGCCGGCCGGGAGGACGACCATGCCTGGCTGTCTGTCGCCGACACCTGTGGCGGCATTCCCCCGGCCGACCTTCCCCGCCTGTTTGACATCGCGTTCCGTGGTGAACCGGCCCGCACGCCCGGCCCCGGCGACGGTGGGGCGTCCGGAGGGCTGGGCCTGGCCATCGTCCATGGCCTGGTGGAGGCGCACGGCGGTCGGGTCGAGGTGCGCAACACCCCGGACGGCTGCCAGTTCATGGTCCGCCTGGCGACCGCCTGAGACAACGCTTCGCTCTCCGGTGGCCCACCGCCGCCAGCGCAGTCTCGGTCAGCACCCGCACGTCGGGCGGCACCGCCTAGCGGGACTACACGATTTGCCGAATTGACTACGCTTTCCACTGTCTCGGAGGCGATCGATGGAGGGCGCATGTCGGTGAATGAGCCGGCGAGCGGGGAGTTCGCTCGCATGCTGGACGCGACGGTCGGCGCGTTGCGCGCCGCTGGCACTGCGCCGGAGGACGAGGAGGCCGCGCGCCTGCGTCGGGTCGGTGAGTCCGCCGAGGGGCAGGTCCGCGCCGAGTTCGGCGCTGATGGCCGGTTGGAGTCGCTGACGCTGGACCCACGGATGATGCGGCTCGGCTCGGCCGAGGTCTGCGACCACGTGATCGAGGCCGTGAACGCGGCGATCGACTCGATGCGCGGCGGCCCAGCCGTGGCCTCCGGCGACCTGTCGCAGCTCACCGAGCAGCTGGAACAGGTTCGTGACACTGCCGTGCCGCGGCTCGGTGCGTTCCTCCAGGCGCTCACCGACGCGCAGGAGCGGATGGCCCGAGGAGGCACCCGGTGAACGGCTTCGAGGTCGATCCGGCGCTGCTGCGGTCCGGCGGCGACGAGGTCATCGGCGCCGCGGAACGTTTCATCGGCCAGCTGGAGAGCTTCGAGGCGCGGATGCAGGGGTACGGCGAGCCGTGGGGCGCCGACGACATCGGCTCGCTCATCGGCATCGCGTACACGGAGGCGTCCACCTGGGTCCTGGACTGCATCG